>CACZII010000010.1 GCA_902781185.1 Fibrobacter succinogenes | reverse complement strand
AGCACGTCGTCGTTTCCCAACAAGTTCAGCTGGTCCTGGGACGCCTTGATCTGTTCTTCAAGTTCACCGGATGCGCGGAAAGCCTTCTCAATAGCAGCAGAAATCTTCTCAATGTTGAACGGCATCTCGCGGCCGTCGCGTTTTTTTACTGTAACAATCATTACAATTACCTTTTTTTTCTCCAAATTGGTCTATGTTCAAATAATAACAAAAAACACCATATCTTGTGCTTTTCAAAACAAGACCACCACAACATGTGGTGATTTTGGGGGTCGGACCACCACCGCTGGTCGGGTCAAAAAGTTTACAAGTCAATAAAACACAAACAGTTAAGAGAAAGACCCCCAAAAAGGGAAAATTCCGCAAATTTCGCCCTATTGTTTCCATCTTTTCTGTATTTTTTATTTTGGTATTGACATTTATAGCCTTTCTGTTTATATTGTTTGGTATGATTAGCGTTTCCAATATTTTTGAAAAAATAAAATTAAACGTTTTTATGTATTTCGACTACCGGGAATACCTGAAAGACGTATTGGAAACTTTGCAGAAAGACGGCCATTCCCTGCGCAGCATCCAAGAACAGATGGGGTTCCAGGGCTCGGCCTTCTTCAGCCGGATCCTCGACGGAACCAGGCCCCTTTCTCTCGCAAACGCCAAGCGTATCGCCAAGGCCTGGGAAATGGATGAATCCGAATCCCAGTATTTCGCCGACCTGGTCAATTTCGGCAACGAGCGCAACATGGACCGCCGAGAGGTCCATCTCAAGAAACTGCTCTCCGCCAGGAGCGCCAATACAGAATACGCCCTGCAGGATTCCTCCCTCAAGTTCTTTTCCAAGTGGTACTACCCCGTACTGCGAGACCTCTTGCCTCTGGTTCCGGCAGGCACATCTGCCGAAAAAATTGGCCGAATGTTCACCCCCGCTCTCCGCGCCCCTCAGGTACAGAGCGGCATAGACTACCTTACACGGGCAGGGTTCATCTCCGTTGGCGAAGAGGGCAAATACCAGGTTACGGGCGCCATCGTCTCAACACCCCCGCGGGTACGATCCACCATCTTGCGTAAATACCACCTGAAGAACCTGGAAATCAACGGCGAAGTCTACGACAGCTTCTCCAGCGACGACCGTAGCATAACCAGCGTCACCTGCAGCCTCTCCAAAGAAGGGTTCGAGAAGGTCCGCAAAGAAATCCAGAGCCTCCGCGAAAAGATTCTCGCCATCGCACGGGAAGACAAGTCCCCCGACCGCGTATGCCACGTGGGATTCCAACTGGTACCCCGTGCAAAGGAGGCCAAATGAACATTTTTCTTAGACGTTCTTGGTTTGCATGCCTAGTGGTCTTCGCCTCATTCCTAACCAGCTGCTCCAATAACGACACCGCCAATGGCACCGGGAGCAATGCTGGCGAAACGGAACTAGCAAGCATCTCTTTTGTCACGGAAAGCGGGCAACCTCTTTCTCGCGCCGTAGCCCGCACTTGGAGCTTAAGCGAACAGGGTACGGAAATTGTCCAGACCGACACCCTTGACATCAACGGCTCCATGAACATCAATCCAGATTTAAGCGGACTCCTTCTAGTAGAAGCCCGCTACGGAGACTCCCTCTCGGCGATGGGCTGGATAAACTTCGGACTCTCTAAACCTAAATATCCCCTTGTCGCAAGTGCCAGCAAGTCGTTGAGAGGAACCATTCAACAAAGGGGAACGGCGGTAGCGGGTGCCACCGTCCAGATTCTTGACAAAGAGGCAAAAACGGATGACCATGGGGCCTTCGAAATCCAAGGCCTTCCAAGCGGAAACCATTTCGTCACCGTCAAGACCAAAAAGGGCCAACGGGTGTTCCAGATGGAAACCGACACCACATCCATCAACGACCTAGACACGCCTCCCTTTATCCTCATTGACGATTTCAAGGACTGGAATTCCAAGCGCACAATCCTGGGGCGCACATTCGGCGAGGGTTGGTGGTACATATGCCTCGACTCCGCAAGTTCGGAAATGAGGCAATCGAAAAACGATAGCAGCGACATCGGTTCTGTGGTCATTGACAGCGAAAAGGGCCACGCCTTACACCTGGTCTTTGACCTGGACGAAACCCACAACGGCAAATTCGGCCTGGCGGGATTCTCCTTGGGGGCCGATTTCGAAAAGCGAGAAACCTTCGCATTCTTTGATATCAGTTCCATGACGGCGATTTCCTTTGATGTCAAGGGAGAAGGAGTTCTTTACTTGCAAGTTGTCTCCCGCTCTGAAGATGGGAACGGAAAATTCACCTACTCGAAACCCATAGAACTTTCCGAACAATGGGAAAACCACTCCATTACCCCAGAGGATTTAGAATCAAACCTCACCATGATAAATGCTATCAACTTCGTAATGGAAGAAGACGGAGAATTCTATCTGGACAATATAAAGCTAGAGGGAATCGATCCCGGCATATGGCCTTCATTGGGGAGAAATCCGGAACATTAACTTTTTAAAAGGGATGGAAAAAAATGACTAGTCTTTGGAAAAGCATCATCAGCAAGAAGGCTCTGGTCGCCATGACCACCGCCTTAGCCGCAACCACAGTCAGCGCCGCCATCGACATTTCGGTCAACGCAGACCAGGGAATCAAGAAGATTTCCCCATATCTGTACGGGCGCAATATTGACAAGATTAGCGACGGATCCGCCGAGGTCACCAGCGAAGAAACCGCCTTCATCAACCAGATGGTAGAAGCAGGCGTACATTTCTTGCGCGCCAACAACGGCAACAACGCCACCCGATACAACTGGAAGCAGAAACTCACCGTTCACCCCGACTGGTACAACAATGTCTATTCCCACGACTGGGCCATCACCGCCAAGAAAGTTCTTGACAACATGCCTGGAGTAGACGCCATGTACGCCTTCCAGCTCACGGGATGGGTGGCTAGTTCCACCAACTATAACTTTGACGACTGGAAATGGTACCAGGGACATGAAAAGTGGGCCACAGGCACACTCGACCTTGCAGGCGGTGGCGAAGTTGCGGACGACGGCAAAACTCTCGTAAAAGCAGGCGACTACAGGCTCTACAACAAGGAATGGCCCGCCGATTCCACTGTAGCAATCATCCCCCACTGGCGAGACAATCTCAAGTACGACATGAGCCGCTTCAAGTACTGGAGCATGGACAACGAGATGGACATCTGGCGCGGCACCCACTCTGACCTGGATCTGCCCGTAACCGGAGACTTCTTGGTAGAGCATTACGTCGACGTGGCCAAGAAGGCTCGTGCCCAGTGGAAGGACATTAAGCTCACCGGACCAGTCGTCGCAAACGAGTGGCAATGGTGCCACATCGCCGCCTACAACGACGAAAGCAGACCCAAGATTGACGGCAAGGAATACTGTTGGCTTGAATTTTTCATCAAGAAAGTGGCCGAAGCTCAAAAATCTTCAGGTACCAAGCTCCTGGATGTATTTGACATCCATTGGTATCCTGGCGAGACAGATTACGAAAGCCGAGTGAACTGGCACAGGGTTCTTTTTGACACCACCTATTACTATAAAGGCGGAAATGGAATCCGCTGCGCTTCTGGAACTTGCGACTGGAGTGAACACAACGGGCAAAAAGAATACAAGTCCTACGTTTTTGCCCGCATTAACGACTGGCTCGACAAGTACTTCGGCAAAGGTCACGGCATTACCCTCGGCATCACCGAAACAGATATCATCGACAAGGATGATCCCATGGTGACAGCCCTTACCTACGCCTCGTTCCTCGGCACCATGCAGGACAACAGCGTGGAGATTTTCACCCCGTGGACATGGGGCGACGGCATGTACGAAACAGTGCACCTGTTCAGCCGCTACGGACACCCGAACCGCGTACAGTCCACTTCTAGCAACGACTCCCTGGTGTCCGCCTACAGTTCCATCAGCAACAAGGGCGACTCACTCACCGTGATTTTCGTGAACCGCAGCCAGAGTGCCGCACAGGATATCAACCTGACCTTGAGTAATTTTGACGCTAAAGCAGGAACCGCGCAAACACTCACCCTTTCGGGCATCACAGGCGAGACTTTCGTATCGCATACGCAAAACGCCCTGAAAAAAGGAACCGCCCAAGTAGCCGACAATAAGGTTTCATTGAGCCTCTCCGCCAAATCCATTACCGCAATGCTATTCACTACGGATAACCCAAAGGTCATTGACGGCATCACACCGACAGTCTTGAGTCGCAACTACAGCGTTTCTATGCAGGGGCTGGACATCTTCGTGACGGGAATCCAGAAAAACACCCGCTACACCTTGGTAAACACTCTCGGCCAAATTATCAGCCGGGGCGTTTGGAACGGCTCTACCGGAGCATCCCTGAAGCTCAAGGCGCCCAGCGCCGGCCGCTACATCTTGCAGGTCGGCAGCAAGAACCTGAGTATTATGGTGAAGTAGAAGACCATTGCCACAATCAAATATTTGGTTGTGGCACAATTTATCAATTAAATATATCAAAAGAATTAAAACAATCTATTTGACATAATCAATCCTCGGGATTATATTATAATCAAGAAACTTCATCTTTAGTGAACTGCCCTGCGTTCCGAGGAGTCCTTATGAAACACTTTGCCGCACTTTGCTCTCTCGCATTCCTGCTCTGCTCTTGTGCAGGGGTGCATGTCCAGAAACCCGAAGTCAACGACGTGAAGAAAATCGCCATCCTGAGCGTTTCGGCCAGCGAAGACATCAAGAAACTGGAAGACGAAGAAGAGGGTGGCAGTCTCAAGGACGCCCTGGTAGGGGTCGCCACCAGCGCCGCCGAAGATAACGTACAACAACTCGCCAAGGGTCGCGAGAGGCTCATCACCCATGGTGCCGACGCCCTCGCCCAGACCCTCGGCAGTTTCAAGGGCTGGACGGTAATCCCCTTTGACGAGGTGACCGGCAACGCAGAGGTCCAGAAATTCTTCGAGCCTACGGGAGCAGAAGGCACCATCAACAAGCTTTCAAGACTCGTTCCTGTAAACGGCTGGCGCTACATGACTCCCAAGGGAATGCACGAGTTGCCCTACGAGGCGGTAGTCTCCGGCGAGACCGCTCTCTTTGGCGCCAAAACCGACGACCAGGAAGTCCGCGAAAGTGTGGGCAAGCTTTGCGAAGTCCTGAATGTGGACGCCATCGCCGTAGCCGAATACTACTTCTTCTACGACGAGGGAGGCCTTCTGCCGACGGCAAGGGCAACCCCGGTAGCGATGGTAGACGTGGTGCTTATCGACAAGAAGGGCAACAAGCTTCTACACACGGATCACGGCTGGGCCCAAGTCAAGGGCAAGGGCAACGTGATGCTCGTGGGCAAGTACGTAGACCTGCATTCCGACCCAAGCGTAGACGCCTACATCAACGCCATCGACAAGGTCATGGGCGAATTCAAGAAGGCCGCGAAGAAAAAACTCTAAGCACCAGCGCCACCAATATGGTGGTGGTCATGCTGATGAAGGGCATCCAGGGCCAGCTGAAAATGCCGCCCAACACGGCAGGCACGCCAAAGGCAGGAATTCCCTGCACAAGCACAAGGCTTGCCATGCCGCAGAGAACAGCGGTTATGACCTGCCAACTGCGAAGGTTCTTCACAAAGAAAGCCAGTAGGAACATGCCAAGAAGCGGTCCCGTAAAGAGTCCCGTAAAGAAAATGGCGTTCTTAAGGAGGCTTCCCTGCTGAGTGGACGCAAACAGTGCAAAAAACACACCCAATACGCCCCAGACCACAGTCCAGATTTTCGCGCGCTTGAGACCTCCCATACCCTTAGATTCATCCCAACCCAAGAAGTCGTGTTCCGAGGTGTTGCTGAGGGAATTGATGGCACCCGAAAGGCTGCTCATGGCGGCGGCACAGATAGCTGCCACAATTAGACCCGTAACGCCCACGGGGAGCCCATTCACAATAAAGTAGGGGAACACGTCGTTCTGGCCCAGGCCCTCGGGCAAAGCTGCCACATGGGAAATCTTGTAATACACAAACAGAGCGGCGCCTACCCAGTAGAACAATATAGAGACAAAGCAGCCCAGCACCATGGAGAGTACGCTGGAACGGTTAGCCGCCTTTACATCCTTGCAGCTCAGGTAGCGCTGTACAAACTGCTGGTCACAACCGCGAATGGCGATTTCTAGAATGGCATAGGCAAAGCCTGCCGACACCAAAGTCCTAGCATTAGAAATGTCAAAGCTGGCGTCCCACCACTTGGTCTTACCCGCCTCGCTTGCAAGGGCAGCCATCTCACCAAAGCCGCCCACCGCATTGGCGATAAGCACCAGCACCAGCACGCCGCCACCAAAGAATACACAGAACTGCATCACGTCGGTCCAAATGACCGCCTTGATACCGCCAAACCAGGTGTAGAAAATAGCCACGGCGGCAGACACCACAATGGCCAACTTCAAATCGATATGCAGGATCTGCGCCAACACCAAGGAGGGGGCATAAAGCAAGATGCCTGTGCGGAGCAACAAATGCATGCAGTAGAACACTGCCGCCAGACGGCGCACCGCCTTGGAACCGAAACGCACCTCAAAAAGTTCATAGGCACTATTAATACCCGAAGTGCGGAACCTAGGGATAAACACAAAACCCACCACCACAATGCTTAGGAGGGCACCAATCTGGAACATGAGGAAGGTCATGTTATCGCCGTACACGTCAGCAGGGGCACCCAGGAAGGTGGTGGCGCTCACGGAAGTGGCAATAAGGCTGATACCCACGGCAATCCAAGGCATGGCACCGCCGCCAAACATGTACTCCTTCAAGTTCTTGTTGCCACGAGAAGCCCAAAGTCCAATAAACAGGGAGAACAACAGGTAGGCCGCAAGAACCACCCAATCCAAGACAGTAAACATAAGGGAAATCTCCTAAACCGTTTCCGTATACTGGACAACCTGATTGCGGCCGCCTTCCTTGGCCTTGTACAAGGCCTGGTCCGCAAAGTTCACGGCCTTCATCATATTGTCGTTAAATTCCGGTGTCACCAAGTACGCACCGATACTGATGCTCACGCGCAAGGGGGTCGCCTGGTGTACTTCGAATTCCAGCTGGAGTACGGCCTTGCGGATGCGCTCCGCCGTCTCAATCATGCCCTCGGGCGTTGTGTCTACCAGACCCACCACAAGTTCCTCGCCGCCATAACGAGCCACGATGTCGATATCCTTGCGGACTTCCTTGAGCAGGGTCTTTGCAATCTCGATAATCACTATGTCGCCGACGCCGTGACCGTAGGTATCGTTCACACTCTTGAAATGGTCGATGTCCATCATCAGCACACCGATATTGTACTTGCGCCTGTCGGCCCGAATCTTCTCGGTACGCAGGGCCTCCGGCAAGGTGCGCTTGTTTAAAAGCCCTGTCATGCCGTCGCGAATGGCCTCGTCCTTCTTGGTCTCGAACTGGCTAGCACGTGCATAGGCAAAGCCTGCCACTCCGGCAAAAGCCTTCAAGAGCTGCATCTCGTGCTCGGTGTAGCGGCCAGAAGTACGGCTCTCGAGACAGATGGCCAGTTCCGCCTGGCTTGCGTTGTTGTCCGTAGAGATAGGCATTACGAATAGCTGACGGAAATCCAGGTTCTTGTTTTCGCGGTTGTCAATACGGGGAATGTACTGGCTGTTACTGGAACTGAAGAATCGTTCCACCGGGCGGTTCTGGAAAATGGCCAGCACCGCAAGGCCCTTGTCCGAAAGGGTAAACTTCTTGTTGTTGAACTGCTCGCAGTCTATACCATCGGTACAGACCACATGGCCTTCCCGTTCCTTGCGGGTATCGAGTTGTTCCTGCTTGTCCAAAGCCAAAAGCATCATGCGGTCGTAGGGAATGTTCTGCTTGACGTAGTCGAAAATCTGGCGGTAGATGTCCTTGACGGACATGGTCTGGAAGAACTTGTGCTGGTAGCTGTACAGAATGCTGAACTGGTGCTGGCCTATAAAGTTCTTCGCCGAAACGAAACTTTTGTAGTAGAGGGCGTACAGGGTGCTTGCTATATGGGTAAGGGCCTGGACCGTGGACTGGTTGAAGGCGTTGGGATATAGGGAATCCACCACTAGGGCGCCCATGCGGTTCTTGCTCTGGTCCAGAATAGGAACAGCCGCAAGAGACTTGACCATGGGATTATCGATATAATAAAGCAGGGCCTTGCCGCCGGAAAGGTCTCCTTCCAGCAGGCGTTCCACGTCCATATTGAAAAGCTGGCCGATAAGCCCCGACGTTTCGGTCACCTTCACATCCGATGCAATCTGGGTGCTGGGATCCGCACTGTAGACGCGGATACCCCATTCCTTGTAACTGCTCAGGGAAGAGAAGATTACCAAAGAATGAGCATTGGGAATTACGCGCTTAAGGCCCTGGAGCAAATCCGTCATGGCCTTGTTCACATCGGCGTTGGCACGGGCCCAGACCTGATTCACCTTCAGGGTAGAATTAGGTTCATTGAACTCCGTAGATTCGTCCTTGACAGCATCGCGTAAATCGGGAGCCACTGCAGGGGCCAGGCCCGTAGCCCGCATAGCACGGGTCACCACCGGGATGCTAGAAGTCTTGCTGCCCGGAATACGGGGCAGATTCATGTAACCCAAGGCCACGGCAATGCCAGCCACAGGGATCAGGAACAGAAACATCCCTCCCTGGAACGCGGCACCTATCAACAGGCCCGCCACCATGAACAAAATATTCGACATCAACATCCAAAAACCTCTACAGCCTAAACGAGCGGTACAACATGGTAGAAGCCAACGCTCCGAACACCAGGTGACTTATCCAGGCACCCATGAAGGGAGAAAGGGCTCCATTCTCGCCCATTTTCAGTCCAATACGTTCCAAAATATAATAGCTAAAAACTAACAACAGGCCAATGCCGAATTTCTGGGAAAGCCCCCCGGAGCGGGTATAACGATGACATAGGGCAGCACCGATCAACAAAACAATCAGGTTCATCCAATGAGCGGACCGCTTGAAGTACAGAGCCGTCTCCATGGCACGAGTATCCTCACCCGAGCGCTTCAGCACCTCGATACGCTTGATGACCATCTTGGAATCCATCTCATCGGGAACCTGGCGTTCGTTAATCAGGTCTTCGGGACGGGTGTTGACCTTGTCTACCAGCTTATCCTGGGCAAAGTAATTCACCGTAACGGAACCGTCCTTGTTGAACATCCGATGGTAACCCCGTTCAAAAAGCCAGTAACTCACCCCTTCCTCTTCGGCCCAGGTCACACTCTTGGCATCAAAACGTTCTACCAGGTGCCCTTGTTCTCGCAAGAGTAGCACCACGTCGCGCCCCACCTTCCTTTCGCCCGAATAATACCTGAAGAACCAGCTGGCCCGTTCACTGTCGATAAAGGTAAAGTTGCTTTTCTCCTTAATGCGTGGATTCTTCTTTTTCTGGGCGTTGGTCTCCATGATTTCCAGGCGCTTGTGGTTTGCATCGGGCAACCAGAGTTCACTCATCTCATAGGCACCCAAAGAAACCAGTACCCCAAAAAAGAATATGGGCATCAGCGTGCGGAAGGGGTTCTGGCCAGAGCTTTGCATGGCGCTCATTTCCAGGTGGCGGGTCATGTTGCCCACAGAAGCGAGCACTGCGATAAACAGGGCCACAGGCGTAATCAGGTAAAGGATATAGGGCAAATAACTGATGTAGTAGTCATAGGCCGCATGTACGTCGCGGGCAAGCCAGGTCTTGATGTTACCCACAAAGTCAATAACCACGAACATGAAGATGGCGCCCACCACCACAATGAGGAACATCTTCAAGAAATTGCGGATCAGATAACGGGAAAACTTCATCCGAACCTCTTCGTAAACTTCTTGAAGAAACCACCCACCGCACGTATGGCACGGAAGAACTTAGAATCCCCAGAGAAACGGTCCCTGACCATGGCCACCGTGATGAACACCCCGAAGGCGCCAATAATGATATTGGACGCCCACATGGCAAGTTCAGGAGAAATAATCAGACGGTCCGCCAGGTTCTCGCCGCCAATCAGGCAAATCCAGTAGATGACAAAAAACGCAAGGCTATAGAGGATACCCGTACCAATGCCTCCCTTTCGAGCCATAATCCCGAGAGGCGCCCCGATAAGCACAAAGATGAAACAGGCAAAGGAGGTGCTGAACTTCTTGTGTATTTCCACCAGGTACTGGGCCTGCCGCTTTTCTTCAGCCTCCATACGGCCACGGAGACGTTCTGTGGTACGGAGCACACCCTGTTCCTGTGAACGCAACCTTGAAAATACCCTTGTCCGCTGTTTGTCATCCTCTATTACGTTAAAGCGAGCACTATCGGGAACAATGCTGTCTCCCTCCACCAAGCTGCGCATAGAGAGAAGCGACGCTAAGCGGACATTCTTGGCGTAGTTCGCCAGGGAATCATAATTACGGTGAGCTTCTTCGACAACGTCCATCATCATTTCCACAGGCATTTCGCGGTCACTCCTGTAACTGCGGCTACGACGTTCCAGACGGTCGTCCACGTTTTCCATGGCCAGGTCCTGAGAATAGAACCGGATACGGAAATAATTTTCAGGATTGTCGGGGTCCACCATGTGGGTCTCGCCACTACGGAGCTTGAACATGAGGGTGGCACCGTTGTCCACATAATCCAGGGAAGCACTATCCGCGTAGATAATGCGGGGAGCACCGCGACGCTCCATCTCGTACACCTGGATTCCGTAAAGCGTGCCCGACACCTGGTCTATTCGGCTCACCCACAACTGCACATCGGGAAACTGGGTAATCAGGCGGCCTGCGTCAATAAACACATGGGGCTTTTTTCTGGAAACGGCATTCATCAGTTCCACGGAACGGTGGTTCGCCTCGGGCAACACCCAGTTGTTGAACAGTACCATGAGCACCGATATGAGAGCCGCCACCAGCATCACCGGGCGCATCAGCGACAAGGGCGACATTCCCGCCGCCTTCACCGCCGTAATCTCCTGATCCCCCGAAAGCCGTCCAAAAGACATAAGGCAGGCCACCAGCACCGCCATAGGGATTGACAGCGAAAGCATCCAGGCCAAGTTCAGAACGAAAATTTCAAGGACCGTAGAGGCGGGAAGCCCCTTGGAAAGCACATTGTCCAGAATCTTCACCAGAAAATCAACCACAAACAAAAACGTGATGCCAAAAAGAGCCGCCAAAAAGGGGCCTATCTGCTCTTTCAAGACATAACGGACTAAAATCATTTTTCCGGTGAAGTTCTTTTTTCTAATTTGATAGCTGAAAATTAGAATTAACCAAAGAAAAAAAATGAACCTTTTTCAAAAGTCAGCCCCAATACTCTGCCTTTTTGCTCTGGCCGGCATTCTGAACGGTTGTTCATCGGACCGCGGGAAAATAAGCCACGCTGAATTCTGCAAGAACAAGTACGTCGCTGCCGAAGAACTATTCAAGAAACAAAAGTACGGCAAGGCCCAAGACAAGCTAGAAGAGATTCTCAGCCTCTGCGCAGGCACAGGCTACATGGAGCAGAGCCAGTTCCTGCTGGCCGAAAGCTATTTCAACCTTGAAGAATGGATTGAGGCCCGTGGCGAATACGGGTCCTTTGTGCTGAATTTCCCGGGCTCCCCCTTTATCGAGACCGCCGAATTCCGCAAGGCCATCTCGTCCTTCAACATGGAATTCAAGGTGGCCCGTGACGAATCCAACACCACCATCGCCATGAGGGATTTCGAGCGCTACCTGTCCAACTACCCGGATTCCCCCCTGCGGGACTCCGTCAACTACTACTACGGACTTCTGGTAGAACGCATGGCTGAGAAGGAATTCCAGACCGCACGCCTGTATTACCGCATGGACAAGTACCAGGCCGCCGTGATCTACTTGAAAGAATTCCTGGATACATACAAGGTAAGCAGCCGTCGCAAGGACGCCTTCAAGATCATCGTGGATTCATACGTAGAACTTGACCAGTTCGAGCCCGCCCGCAACTACCTTACCATGATGCGAGGCGAATTTGCAAACGACGACGACATTGAGAAGATTGTCAAGAAAAACGAAAAGAACATCGCCAGCGCCGAAAAAGATTTCGAAAAGCGCATGAAGAAAGACTCCAAGAAGAAGAAAGAAGACAAAGAAGACAAGGAAATGACAAACTAGTCCTATGGTTTCCCTTGCAAAAAAGATTCTGTGCCTGTGCTTCGTGCTTGGAACTGCAGCTATGGTTGCCGCAGAAGACAACACGGACATGCACGACAATTCCAGAATCGCCCTCTTCTTGCAACCGGGAGTCTCCTTTCTCAGTTTCGACCAGCGCGAATACTTCCAAGACGCCATCGACACCATCCACCATGAATTCCTGCTTCAGGCACTAGACAAGCGGGACTCAGCCAACGTGGCCAAGCAGAACTTCCAGAAGGTCAACTTCTGCTTCCCGGTATACGCTGGCCTGCAGTTTCAACTGCGGCAGGACCATTTCGTGAGTGTAGGCGCAGGCTACATCCACGACAACGAATCCGTGGTGCTTGTAGACCAGAACAACCGTTCCCATAACTACAGCTACACCATCCAGGGTTTTCCGCTTTTTCTGGAATACCGATTCGCCATTCCAGTCAACCTGATGACCCTAAGCGACGGGAGCCTTTTCAGCATCGCCCTACGTTGGTACTGGGCACTCCCCCATACCGAAATCTACACCAGTTGGGGAAAGCTGGCCGCAGAGACGCCCTATTACGGCTCCGGATTTGGAATCAGCGTCGGATACCTGCTGTTCAACTGGAGAAACCTGTACGTGTTCGGAGACTTGGGGTATAGCTCTATTTCCGTCAAGTCCAAGAAACGCTACTCCGACATCGTGCCTGACGGCCCCGAAGAAAAGGCAAAGTGGAACATCGGAGGCATCCAGTTGCAGATCCGTGTAAGCCTTGGAGTATGGAACGAGGAGCCCGTCATAGAAGAGGACAGCACTACAGTTGTGAATGACAGCACGGCTGCGCCTATTGCGCCCGCCGGAAGCGATAAGCCTGCAAGCGAAAAATCATCTGAAAGCGACAAAAAGCCCGCAAGTAAAGAGACTCCTGCAAGCGAAGGCGCAAAGCCTGAGGCTCCTGCTACCACAACCCCTGAAACGGCCGCTACCCCGAAACCTGAAGCAACCGCTGCACCGAAGCCAGAGGCTCCTGCCGCCACAAAACCGGAAACTCCAGCCGCCACCAAGCCGGAGTAGGCCATGCACTACGCCGAGACCCACTTCAAGTTCAGGCTACCCTGGTCATTGCTGTACAGGCCCTGGCCCGAAATCCTGACGGACGCCCCCTTCCAATTCGTGCCCGGCAAGCAACCCCTGCTCTGGATTGTGGTGCGTGACGCCCACCGGTTTCCCGTAACCATCAATAGTCTTGAAATTTCTATACAGCGGATCGACAGGAACGGCCCTACCGAAACCCGTCACTTCGAACATCTCGACTTGAAGGCCGACAAGCCCTTCCACTTTTTCCCTGTGGGAATTGGCGCCCTGGAACCGGGCCTCTACGAAATTTTGCCGAAGGTCGTCGCTGAACGTAGCAGAAAAGAAAAGACCTTCAAGCGTTGGAACTTCCCGGGACTGAAACCCGTACCGCTGAGAATTCAAATTCTCAAGGAAGACCTGCCCAAGGCACCCGGCTTTTTGGCCGGCGAGATGCATTGCCACACCTACTACTCGGCAGACCACGTGGAATATGGCGCAAGCCCTGCCGTCATGCAGCAAGCCGCTGCAGCCATCGGGCTCGACTTCGTGAACTTCACGGACCACGCCTACGATTTCGCCTTTCAGCAAGAGGACTACACCAAGGAAGTTCCTGACGCCTCGGAAAGATTCCGGGATCTAAAGAAAGAAATTGAAGCCCTCCCCGCAGAACCGCTTCTCATCGCCGGCGAAGAAATCTCCGCAGGCAATAGCAAGGGCGAAAACGTACACATGACTACCCTCGGCCCCGAAGCCTACCTACCCGGCCTCGGCGACTGCGGGCGCTACTGGCTTAACAACAGGCCCACGCTCCCCATCGAGCGCCTCCTTGAAATGACGGACGCTCCCTGCTTTGCCGCCCACCCTCTACAGCAAATGGGCGCCCTAGAAAAATTCATCTTCCGCAGGGGCTACTGGAAATCCAAGGATTTGCACCTAGACAAGAAACACCCCATTCGCGGCATCCAGTTCTGGAACGGTCTCCGCGACGAAGGGTTCCAGCTGGGAAAAGAATGGTGGATTGAGGAACTAGGCAAAGGGAACATCTTGCTGCCCATCGGCGGAAACGACGCCCATGGCGACCTGAACGACACCACCTACGTGCGATTGCCCCTATTTTCTCTGGGCAATAACCGCCACCACGTTTTTGGGAAAGTACGCACTGTTGTGAAAGGGGAAGCCTCGCTGGAGTCATTACGCAAAGCATTCGCAGGCGACAACTGCTACATCACTGACGGACCCGCCCTCTGGTGGGAACGCGACGGTGACACCGTAAAATTCCATGCCCAGAGCACGCAAGATTTAGGCGGCGGATTCCGCTATATACGCATCTACAGACGCCGTATTCTGGCAGGCGGTAAATGGGCCGCCAAAGAAGAACTCTGCCCCGAAAGCCTCGTGGCCACAAGCCAGAACGAAACTATTACGGTCCACACCGAAGACATCGCCTACCTGCGCGCCGAATGCGAAACCGCCAGCGGCCGTTACGCCCTCACCTCCGCTGCAAAATGCACAACCAACGATAGGCTTAAGGTTTAATTCTTTACGTCATTCTCGACTGAGCACAGCGAAGGAGGGAATCCATACGGTCCTTATCATCGCATGTCAGAAAAGCATGGATCCCGTCGGGGTACCCCATCCAGGATGACGTTATAGTAGACAGACTATTCCAAAGTGGCGTGGGCCGCGATCTTGTAAATCGCGGTCACGTCGGCAGCCTTCAGCGGCACAAAGCCCCAGCCGTCGCCCGGGTTCAACTTCTTGACCAGCGTCGGGATATCCTCTTCCTTGGCGCCTAGCTCTGCGAAGTTGATGGGCATGCCGATAGAATGGAGGAACCTGCGGAAGGCCTTGATGCCTTCCAAGGCGGTGGCCTTCGAGTCTGCAAAGTTCATTTGGCAGCCAAACACGCGGGTAGCCATCTGGGCAAAACGCATCACGTCGTGATCCACCACGTATTCCATCCAGGCGGGCATGATCACCGCGAGGCCCGCGCCATGGGCGCAGTCGTAAAGTGCGGAGAGTTCGTGTTCTATGGCGTGGCTGTTCCAGTCCTGACTGCGCCCGCAGCCCACAATGCCGTTGTGGGCTACCGTCCCCGCCCACATGATGTTGGCCCGCACCTGGTAGTTGGCGGGGTCGGCAATGGCGCGGGGTCCTTCTTTCACCATGGTAAGCAGAACCGCTTCGCACAGGCGGTCGGTAATTTCTACTTCCAGCGTGTTCGTGAAGTAGCGTTCAAAAACGTGGGCCATGATGTCGGTAATGCCACAGGCCGTCTGGTAAGCTGGCAACGTGCAAAGCAGGGCCGGATTCTGCACCGCAAACTTCGGGCGAATCAAGTCGCTGCCGGTACCACGCTTAAGCATACCATCTTCCTTGGTCACCACAGAATCGCCACTACCTTCAGAACCGGCAGCCGCAATGGTCTGCACCACGCCAATGGGGAGGGCCTTTGCAATAGTGGCCTTGTCTTCATAAAAATCCCAGAAGTCGCCGTCGTAGGGAACGCCCATGGCAATGCCCTTGGCACTATCGATAGTGGAACCGCCTCCCACCGCAAGGATAAAGTCAATGCCGTTTTCGCGGACCATTTCAATGCCCTTGTACACGAGCGAATCGTGGGGGTTCGGCTTCACGCCGCCCAATTCCATGTGGGGGACACCCGCCGCATCCAAGCTCGCCTTAACACGGTCAATCAGGCCCGAGCGCACAGCGGAGCCGCCACCGTAGTGGATGAGCACCTTGGTGCCACCGTATTTCTTGACAAGCTCGCCGCATTCCGTTTCGCGGTCGCGACCGAATACAAATTCCGTGGGGCTGTAGAAGTTGAAATTATCCATATTTTCCTCTTTGTTACTTACAATCATAATAATACATTGAAAAAAGCTTAAAAAATGGCGATTTTGGCCAAATTTCGTGTACAAAAGGAACCAAACCTTGACAAAAAGCCGATTTTTTTCTCTATTTTGGCACCGATTTTTATGTTTAACCCTTAACGGAGAACCAATATGCCTTGCGGAAAGAAAAGAAAGCGCAGGAAGATTGCGACCCACAAGCGCAAAAAGCGCCGTCGTCGTGACCGTCACAAAAAGAAACTTCGCTAATCCGTTAGCATTTTTGTGATTTCCTAAAAACGGGGTGCCAACACACTCCGTTTTTTCGTGTAACCTCAGAAGCCTACGATAATGCAAATCCAGGGATCCATCAAGAACGTCACCTACCAGAATGCCGCCAACGGTTTCACCGTGTTGAAGGTGGTGCTTTCGGATACAGGCAAGGTGGCGGTGGTCACTGGGAACTTCCCCGCACTCACCCCCGGCGAGAACCTGCGGTTCGAGGGAGAATGGGGGCGCCACCCCAAGTTCGGCGAGCAGTTCAAGGCCACAGGCTTCGAGCTTCTGGAAGCTGGTGACGGCAACCTGAAGGAATACCTGGCCAGCGGGTTGTTCCGGGGCATCGGGCCCAAGACCGCCGAGCGCCTAGTCGAGGCCTTCGGCGAAAGCCTGCTAGACATCCTGGACAACCACCCCGAAAAGCTTTCCGAAGTAAAAATCAAGGGAATCACCCCCAAGAAGCTTGCGGAATTCCTGGCCAGCTGGCAAGAAGCCCGCCTTAGCCGAGACACTATGCTTTTCCTGTACAGGCACGGTATAATAGGGGCCACAGCAAAGAGACTCTGGGTCACCTACGGCGAAGACACCATCCGAAAGATCAAGGAGAACCCCTACCTGCTCTGCGAAGAGGTGTGGGGAATCGGGTTTGCAAGCGCCGACGAAATCGCCATGAAGCTTGGGCTCCCCAAGGACAGCCCTCAGCGGTTCCAGGCGGCCCTGCTCTATTCCCTGCAGGAATCCTCCTTCAACGAGGGGCACGTGTACCTGCCCAAGGATGCCCTGCTGGACCGCACCCTCAAGAACCTGCGGATTGACAGTTTCGACGACGATGCCGTGCAGATTCTCATGGAGCAGTTCGAGGGACTATGCGGCCACGGACGCATCACGCGGGTGGGCGACGACTGTTTTTACCCGCCCATGTTCCGGGCCGAAGACGGTATCGCCCGAAACATCGCACTCAGGCTCCAGCACAATACACTGCCCACCGAAGGTTTCGAGCGTTACCTGGTCAGCTGGGAGCGGGAACACGAGTTCAGCTTTGACCCGGTGCAGCGGCAAGCCATACAGATGGCCCTTTCCCACAAGTTCTCCATCGTTACCGGAGGCCCGGGCACCGGCAAGACCACAATACTCAAAGGCATTCTGCATCTTGCCAACCAGATGGGCGAATCCGTATTGCTGGCGGCCCCGACAGGCAGAGCCGCCAAGCGCATGGAAAGCCTCTGCGGAGCGCCGGCAAAGACCATCCATCGCCTACTAGAGATGGACCCCATATCCAAGAAGTTCAACCGCAACATAGGCAACCAGCTGAACTGCGACCTTTTGATTGTGGACGAATTCAGCATGGTGGATACATGGCTTGCCTCGTCGCTGCTAGAAGCGGTGAGCCTCCGTGCAAGGATTCTCTTGGTAGGGGACGCCGACCAGTTGCCCAGCGTGGGCCCGGGCAACGTGCTCAACGACCTGCTCCAATGCGAAAAAATCCCCAGTGTGCGGCTACAGCATATCTTCCGCCAGGCCAGCGGCAACGACATCGCCGACAAGGCTGCGAAAATCAACCGAGGAATCACTCCCTCGCCTATCGAAGGCCCCAACTTTCACTTTGTGCCTTACGAGACTCCCGAAGAGGCCCTGGGCATATTGCAGCAGCTGGTGACCACAGGCGTGCGCTCTAAGCTGGACATCGACCTGAAAAGCGACCTGCAGATTTTGGCCCCCATGCGCAAGGGCCCGTTAGGCATCTTCGAGCTGAACCTATTCCTGCAAAAGCTGATGAACGGTTCCGCCCAGAAATACAAGATTTGTGGAACCGAATGGGGCGTTGGCGACCGGGTGATGCAGACCAACAACAACTACGACAAGAACGTGTTCAACGGCGACGTAGGCATCATCTTCAGCATCAAGAAAGACAAGTCCGCCATGACGGTCTTTTTCGACGACAAGACGGTGGACTACGAGGGCGACGAAATTGAGGACCTGCAACTGGCCTATGCCAGCACCATCCACAAGAGCCAGGGCAGCGAATACCCCGCCGTCATCGTGATTCTAGATTCCAGCCACTACATGATGCTGCAGCGGAACCTGCTGTATACGGCCATCACCCGCGCCAAAGGGCACGTGTGGATCCTTTCAGCCCCCGGAGCATTTTACCAAGCCGTGCGCAACAACCGCAGCACCCGGCGGTACACGCGACTTAAAGAAAGGCTCAGTTAAACGAAACACGCTCGCTCTACGTCATCCTCGACTGAGCGCAGCGAAGAAGGGGATCCACAAAAAAAATCCCGCAACAGGCGCTGCGGGA
>CACZII010000009.1 GCA_902781185.1 Fibrobacter succinogenes | reverse complement strand
TTTCTTGGCGGCGTTCAGAGCAGCGGATACCTGCACGTCAGACTCTCTTGCGATGTTCGCCGCGGCGGTAATCTGGGCATGGGTTTCCTTGGCCACGTTCAGGGCCGCAGAAATCTGGGCCTTGGTTTCACGGGCGTAGTTGATAGCGGGGGCAACCTGCACGCCGTTCAGGGAATCGCGAGCCACGTTCATGGTGGCCGAGACCTGCACTCCCGAAGAATTCTCCTTGGCCACGTTGATCACGGGAGACACCTGGATTCCGTCAAAGGAACCCGCATAGTTCATGACGCTCGAAATCTGCGCCCCTTCGTAATGCTCCTTCGCGCCGTTGAACACCGCCGAAAGTTGCAGGCCATGCATTTCCTTGCGGGCGATGTTTGCAAAGATGCTGATTTGCGAACCCAGCATGTAGCTGTCGGTACGGGTCACAAAAAGGCCCATCTGCAGGCCCTTGCGAGCTTCGCGGTCCTTGTCCACCAGGTTGAAGGTCACCCGGAATTTTCCGTTGTGGTCCAGGGAATCCAGGGAGCAGGCGGTAGTATCGCCGGAGGCACAGTCCCCGCGGCGGGCGATTTCGCCCCGGAGGGTGGTCTTTTCGGCTACGATGGCACTGAACTGTTTTTGCGTGAGCTGGGCACGGTAATTGTCCTGCAGGGTGACGCTCGCCTCCTTGTATTCGGCAGGCCTTTCCAGACGCACGCTGTACTTGCCGGCGGCAAGCCCCAGGTTGATGGGGCGGCCCGCCTTCTTGTAAAGTTCCGCCACCAGCTCGCCCCGTTCATCACGGATGAACAGACGGCCCTCCACGTCTTCGCCGATGTCGAGACCAGCGTTCATGCTGCGCAAATCCGTCATCACCACGTCGCCGGTTCCGGCCAGGTTCATGTCCCGGCTGGGGTGCTGGGCGCCACCCATGGTGGCTTCCGTTTTCTGGAGTGTTTCATTGAAAGCAAACTGATAAGCTTCGGAAAGGGTCACCTTGCCATCACCGCTGATATCGCCGGCCCCACGAAGGCCGCTCACCAGGGAGTGGGTAAAGAAGGAACCCTTCAGCCTGTCGCTTTCCTGGCTGGATTCATCTTGCGTGCTGCTGGTGATAAAGGCATAGCCCTTCATGTCGGAACTCTTGTCCACCATAAAGGCGGGAACCGCCACGCCGCCCTTCGCGCGGGTAATGGCTCCCGAACCGCAGGCGTCTATCACCGCAATCTTCACGTCGGCATGGAGGGAATCGATTTTTGCGCGGAGCGCCTTCCAGGAGAAAGTCTCCTTGCCCAGGCGAAGGCCCTTTTCATCGGCGTGACCGCTGTAATAGACCAGCACCTCGTCGCGACCGCCTGCCGACTTGTTCTTTGCAATCTTCTTGTCCAGTTCGTCAATCTTCTGCTGGAACGCTGCAACGCTGGGTTCCTTCACTTCCATCACGTTTCCCGCCTGTACGCCGCCCATTTCCTTGAGCACGTTCACAAAGGAGCGGGCATCGCTTGCGGCATAGCGGAGGGTGGGGCGGCCCTCGCCGCCGTAATTGGCGCTTACGGCCAGCACGTAGCGGTTGATCTGAACCTCCTGGGCGGCAGAAACACTGGAAGCCGCGGCCAGCAGGAGCAATACGATGACCGAAACAATCTGGAGCGACAAGGAAGCATCCATCTTTTTAATCAAATTCATCATCTTACTTGCCCTCCGTCTTGCGGAGCGTGAGGCTTACCGTTTTCACGCCCTCCTGTTTCAGCGAGGCGTCGATGTCCCCCGCGTTCAACTCGAATTCATTTTTCGAGGTCAAAAAGAAGAACTTCTCGAATTTCGGGGCGTTGTCCAGCTTGTAGGCAAAGGGAAGCGTGGTCATCTTGCCGGGTTCAAGTTCTACGGCGCGATTTTCGTGACCCATGTGCATGGTGATGGTCCCGTTCCCGTCCATGCTAAAAAGTAGCCCGAAGCACTTTTCGGCAACGGCGTAACGCAGCTGGATTTCGTCACCCTCCCGAGCTTCTCCCAGATTTTCCATTTGCACGGCGCTGTCGCCTGTCTTTTTCCAGACTTCCATGCGGGCAGAGAGGCCCTTGATACGCAGGCCATCGTCACCGGAGACGTCGGCCATGGCCACTTCCATAACCTGAGAGCCGTCGGCATTGTTTGCAAGAACCGTGCCGCTCTGCTCCGAAAGAGAACGCTGGCTGAACAGTGCCACCGTCACCACCGCAAGCACCAGGGCCGCGGCGGCGGCAAGCTTCACCAACTTGAAATTCACACGCACCGTGTTGCCGGCACCCGCATTGGAGCGTCCGGGCATCATGGCAATCTTTTCCGAAAGTTTTTCGAAAGGAAGCTTCTTGAGGATTGCCGCATTGTCTTCGCGCAGCATCTTCACACGGTTGGCGAAGATCTCGTCTGTCGCCTCCATCTCGCGGATTTCGCGCATTTCTTCGGCAGGCAAGTCGCCCGTCAAATATTTTTCCAGTTTCCAGTCGGGAATCATCACTTCACCTCCAGGTTTTTAACTCTTGCCTGCAAGGTGCGTAAACGCTTGCGCACCCCGCTTACCGAAAGCCCCACCATCTCGGCGGTTTCTTCCAGCGTCATACCATCTACATAGTGTAACACCGCAATGGTCCGGGTAGATTCCTGCTCCCGCGAAAAAATTTTCGCCAATATGCCGCGGGCCTCATAACCGTCCTGCTCATCACTGGCGCAGGCGATAGTCAGGAGCAACTCGCTGGAATCCACGTCCAGCCCCCTGCGTTTCTTGTCGCGGATGCGGTTCAGGCAGAGCCTGGTGGCCGTATTCCACAAAAGACTGCTGGGACTGTCCAGGTTCAGGCGGTCCATGCCGGCATAAATCCGCAAAAACACGTCCTGCATCAGGTCCGAAGCCTCCGCCTCGTCCTTGAGCAGGGCCTTGCAGCGACGGTAAACCATCGGGGCGTAGGCCTCGTACAGTCTAGAAAACGCCATGCGGTCTGCGGAATTTATCCTTTCCATGCCTGTGTAACACTTGTGGAGGTTAAAAGTGTCACCGAAAATGTAAAAAAAGTGGATAGGGGCTAGGATTTAGAATCTAGGGGCTAGGTGTTAGGGCCGCCGGGAACAAGAAGTGTGCGATATGGAGTGTGAGGTGCGGGGGAAGTCACCCCCTTCAACACACAAAAAGAAGGGACACCCTTGCGGATGTCCCTGGTGTTTAAGGAGCACAATGAAGAATCGTTACAATCGCCGAGTTAGTCCACGGTCAACTTGCGTGCGGAAGCCTGCTGCTTCTTGGCTAGCGAGAACGTCAACACACCGTTTTCAAACGAGACCTTGATATTCTCGGGGTCGATGTCGTCGGCCAGGCGGAAGCTCCGCTCGTAGGTGTACTTGCTGTCCTTGCGGGCACGGGTAGCCTTGACGGTGATGATGTTCTTTTCTACCTGAACGTCCAAATCTTCTTTCTTGACGCCCGGCAATTCCACCTCTAGCACAAAGCCGTTGTCTACTTCGTAGTAGTCGGCCTTGGGGGTGTAGGCGCATTCGCCCTGAGCGTTGCAGGCGTTAAAGTTATCAAGGAAGTTCTGGAGACCATAGAAAGCAGAAGGAAGAATCTGAGTATTGAGCATAATTTTAACCTCACTGGTTGTGGGTCCCTGGCCTTGGCGGTTTGCCTTGGCCGGGGACCCGGTTTTTTGTTTTCACACTCCTATATGCAAAGGCCGTGCCAATTTTTGTAGAAGACGGCACCCATTCGGAAAAAATTGCCAGGAAACGGCAAAAAATGGCGATTTTGGAATAAAAACGGGAGATCCCCGCCGGAGTTTACCCCGCACTTGATGCGGGGCGGGGATGACAAAGCGGACTTCCCTTTCAATAAGAAACGCCCCTGTTTCACACAGGAAACAGGGGACCGTCTTGTTTTTAAGCGTTGTTTATTAGTCCAGCAGGCCCTGGTACAGTTCCAGAAGCTTGCGAGAAAGGAGGCTCGTGTACTTGGCGTTGTTCAAGGTGACTTGCGCCGACTCCAGGTTGTTTTTCTGGCTTAAGAAGTCCGTGTAGGTGAGCGCCCCAAGCCTACGCTGTTCTTCGGCAACCTTCAGGGCCTCTTGCTCGGCCTCCACCTGAAGCACCGCGGCCTTCCACTGCAAATCCGCGCTGAGGGCGTTCAGGTAGAGCTTCTCGATATTGTTTTCTAGAGTCTTCGCCGTCTCCTGCAAGCCCACCTGGGTCTCGGCCTCGTTCACCTGGGCCAGCAGCACCTTGTTGGTGGTGGCGCCCGCGTCAATGATGGGAATGCTGATTCCCAGCGTCAAGGAATTCTGCCAACCGTATTTCAGCTGGTCCTTGTAGCCCTTGGATTCCCAGGCCTGCAAGCCCGTAGAGGAATTGGCGCCCAATGTCACGGAGACAGAGCTATTCTTGCCTGCCACCTTGGTATTCTTCTGGGCCGCCTTCACAGAAATACTGTCGGACTTAAGCCCAGGATGGGCCGCACGGATTCTCGCCTGCAGGTCGCCATATTCTGGCAGGGGCGGCAGGGAATCAGGATTGGTGAAGTTGATTTCGGGAGCGGCCACATCAAATTCCTCGCCCTCGGGCAGTTCCAAAAGCTGGCGGAGCGTGGTCTTCGCAGTGGAGACCTTCAGCTCGGCGGTAAGCTTAGCCGACTGCTTCTGCAGCACGTTGGACTGGGACTGGGTCAGATCCTTCTTAGTGATGGAACCTACCCCGTAAAGGTTGGTAAAGTACTCAAATTCCGCCTGGGCCACCTCTACCGCATAGTCCGCCGTCCGCAGGTTCTCCTTGGCAAGGAGCAGGCTCATGTAGGCGTTCAGCACGCTCTCCTGTACGGTGCGCTTGGTCTGCCGGGTCGAAAGTTCCGCAGCCTCGCGGCTCAGTTCCTTCGCCTCCACGTTCAGACTGGTGGCGCCGCCGTCCCACAGGGTCACGGAACCGTTCAATCCCAAGTTCAGGCGGTAATGGTCTTCTTGGTCTATAAAAGGATGATCGTAAAGGGTGTTCTGGATGTTCGCAGAAACCGTCGGGTAATGCCCAATCTTTGCCTGCTTTACGTTAACCTGGGCCTGCTGCTCACGCAGTCTAGCCGTCTCAAGGGAAAGGCTTTTTTCAGCCGCCTGTTTAAGACAGGCCTCCAAAGTCCAAGACGTACCGGCATGCAAAAGCGTTGCAGCCGCTAGAATCCCAAACAAGGAGGCTTTCGTGATATTCATGACCTTTAGATGCTTCGGGGCAGCAAAAGGTTGCGTGCCCTACCGCCCCGCATTCTTTTTCATCATTTCGCGACGCTGTTCCTCGGCAAAGAGGCGAGCCATCTCGATACGATTGATTTCCTGTTCCTTCTTCTTGGTCTCTTCCTTGCAGTTCACGCACTTGGTAGCGGTAGGCACTGCCAAAAGACGAGCCTTGGGAATCAACTGCTTACAAACCTTGCAAACACCGAAGGTACCCTTCTTAATACGCTGGAGGGCCTCTTCCAGGTAAACCAGGTACTTCCCTTCGCGGGCAGCCAAGGAGAACGTGGTCTCCAGGGCGTTGTAGTCCGTCGCGGAATCGGCGCTATCGGAATCCCCACCGTCGCCGGACTGGTGCTTCTGGCCTTGGAAAGCGTTAGACTTTTCCGTCTCGCTCTGGGCAGTCACCAGCTGGCGACGTTTTTCCAGAAGCATCTCCTCAAAAAACTTGAGGTCGGCGGCACTCATCTTTGCTTGTTTCTTCTCAGCCATAGTTCGCTCCTTTTTGGGGTTCCCTTACTTAATCATTTTCGTGTTAAACTAAATTATTTTTCTCAAAAGAGGACATTATTTTAGAAAATATCCATATTTAATTTCAGGCCCTGTTTCTTGATATCCTTGATTAAAGCATCAATATCAGCGCCTATAAGGTCCAGCTCCTTATGGATGTCACCCTTTTTCGATAAAATTAGCCCTACAGTATTATTATCCTGGTCCAGTTTGGCCTCGATACCTTCTAGGTTTTCCTTGGCCCCGTGGACCTTACTCAAGAGGCTATCTACCCGAGCTACAAGGTTTTCCACCTTCTGAACAGTTCCATCGGCCTTGTCGGGAACATCTCCCAAGGCAGCCTTGGCCTGGTCAAGAGTCCCTTCGGCCTTGGAAAGCAGGTCCGTAGCCGAGTTCACCCATTCCTGGACTGATTCCCTAGACACCTGAATCAAGCTGTCACCCTTCTTGAGCACACGGTCAACACGCTTGCCCGCCGAGCCTTTGGTCACGGAGTCCTTCAAGGCGCCAAGCTGGGTGGTGATGGAATCTAGTTCCGAAAGGATAATGGCGAGGTTACGTCCAACGGCATTGGCACCTTCTTCGTAGTGGCCGTTCACCGTATCGCCATCGGCAATAACATCCCGGCTATCCCCGGTCAAAACGCTCAACTCGCGCTCGCCCATAAGGCCTGCCGTCTTCAGGCGGAACTCGGAATTCTTTGGAATCTTCGCATCCGCAAGCACCCGGGCCGTCACAAAGACAGCATCGTCCGTCAGTTCTACCTTCTCGATTTCGCCCTTGGTAATGCCCCGCACCTCTACCCGGTTCCCCGGAGAAAGGGTTCCGATACTTTCATAGCGCACGACAAAACTATAGCGGTCATGGTGAGGGCTTGCCGGATGGAACAGATACAGTGCCATACCGCAACCCACGACAATAGCCGAGAAAACAACAAACGGGAAAAAATTCGAGCGGAATTTTCGACGGAAGTTATTCATAAGGGGACCAATTCTCCGGATCCATTTCCAGCAAGTCGTCGGTGTATTCGCCCTTGGCCTTGGCCTTTATCTTTTGCATCAGGCTCTCGTTGAAATCCCGAGCCACATTCTGGCCATTCATCTTCATCAGGGCGTTCATGGCGATTACTTCACAAATCACCGTCAGGTTCTTACCCGGTGACACCGGAATCACAATTTTCGGGACCGAGACCCCCATGACAACTTCGTCCAGTTCGTTTAAGCCCGTGCGCTCGTACGAAACGTTCTGGCTCCAGGGCTGGAGTTCCACGATGACTTCAATCTTTTTCACCTTGCGGATAGCGTGAATACCGAACATGGAGCGGATATCGAGAAGCCCTACCCCGCGGATTTCCATATGGTGACGAATTAGCGGATCGGGCCGACCGATAAGCACGTTACCCATGTGGCTCACATGGACCACGTCGTCGGCCACCATGCGGTGCCCACTTTCTACCAGGTCCAGCACGCATTCGGACTTACCCACGTTGCTGTCGCCCACAAAGAGCATGCCGATACCGTAGACGTCTACGAGACTCCCGTGGATAATGGCATGGGGAGCAAAGAACTCCTCGAGAATTCTCTGGGCAATCTTGTTAAACTCGTAGGTGTGCAGAGTCGTAGAGAACAGCGGGATATGCAGCTTGCTGCACATAGCCCGAAGTTCCGGGTGCGGCATTTGGGCATGGGTCACCACCCACATAGGGGCCTTGAAAACAGAAAGACTTTCAAAGACCTTCACACGACCTGCCGTACCCAGGGATTCCAGGTAGTTCCATTCCGTATGGCCCACCACCTGAATCTGTTCAGAACTGTACACTTTCGTATAACCCGCCATGGCAAGGCCAGGACGGTGAATACCGCTTTCGGCAATGTTTGTATTCAGGTCCTCTTCCGGAGAATGAAGGGCCAGTTGCAAATCCTTACCGTAGCGACAGAAAAAGTCTCGCACCGAGAGTTTTTCCCGGTGCAAAACCTTGATATCTTTCAATCTGGATTCTGCCATTAAGCCAAATCAGAAAGGGGCTGAGCGCGATGATCGTTCTGTTTGTCGTTGGCTTTCTTCAGCTGGATTTTCACCCTTTCAAGGGCCACGTCCACAGCCTTACCCATGTTCTCTTCGTCGGCGGAACCCACCACCACGGAACCTGTGATGTTCACAGAGATTTCGCAATGACGCTGGTGTTCCACTTCGTGGTCTAGAATGACGGAGGCACCCGTAATGTTGGGGTAGAACTTTGCCAGCTTGTCCATTTCTTCTTGAATTCTATCCTGGAGACCGGCAGACGCGTTAAAATGACGGGCAGAAAATTGAATATCCATTGTTAAACCTCCGTAAGTTGAGATGGCACATTTCGATGTTCTAGCATCGCATCTAGAGTATATACATCTTTTTTTATAAAAAAAGCAAATATAATATGTTTTTTTCGAAAAATATTTCGCCCAATTTGGAATAGTGAGGGCAATTTTCGTAGGCACTTTGTCAAATTGTAAATAAAAGTTTACAATATGGAAGCCCTAAAGCGACTTCCGCAACCTAGCCGGGAGGATTTTCAGCTCTTCTTCCCTGTACTTGGACACCGTACGGCGAGCAACCTTGATGCCCTGCGCCTCTAGCGCATCGGCAATGGCCTGATCCGAAAGGGGTTTCTTCTTGTCTTCCTCATCCACCAGCTTCTTGATGGCAGAGAGAATCTGGGCCGACCCAATAACCTCGGCACTAGATGTTGAACCCTGCTTGACACCCGACGTGAAGAATTGCTTAAGCTCGAAAATGCCGTAAGGCGTATCCACATACTTGCCGTTGGTCACACGGCTGACGGTACTCAGGTCTCGCCCCACCTCGTCGGCAATATCCTGCAAGATCATGGGCTTCAAGAAAGCCGGCCCCTGACGGAAGAAGGGTTCCTGGTGCTTGACGATGGCCATCATCACGTTCTCCATGGTAGAGAATCGATTGTCCACCGCCTTCATAAATTCCTTGGCCTTGTTCAGGTTATTCTGGATATATTCCCTGTCGTTCTTGCTCAGGTGAGAATCGTTCAGAAGCGAGGCGTAAGTCTGATTCAAATGAAGGCGTTTCTGGACACGGCGTCTATAGCATTCTACTTCAAACCTTCCCCTCTTTTCCACCACCTTCATGTCGGCCACCTTGATCTGGTTCGGCGCGGCGGACATCTGCTGGCCAGGGTGCGGTGCCAACCTAGAAAGGCTGCTCACTGCCTGCTGTACCTCGTCGGTAGAAACGCCCATGTCCTTTGCAATCTTTGCGTAGCGGAGGGCCATCAAATCGTCAAAGCGTTCTTTCAGAATCCGAAGGGACAGTGCCGGGAAATTCTCCAGGGTTTCCGCCTGGAGGATAAAGCATTCCTGCAAGTTTCTTGCACCGATTCCCGTGGGTTTGAAACTTCGAAGCACATGGAATGCCTCTACCACAGGTAGGCTTGCGCTATCCAGAGGAACCTCGCCCCGGATAACCTTTTCAACTTCGATAATGAAAGGATCCTTGTCGGCGAGGACCTTCGCCATAGCCATTTCGTCGGCGCTCTGCAAAAAACCATTCTCGTCAAGAGAATCAATCAGGTATTCCACCAGCTCGCGAAAACGGGTTTCGGAACAGCCCGCTTTAGAGAGTTGCGCAAGAAGTTCCCGAGTTCCGTTCCATTCCCGGAGCTGCAGGACCAGGCGGTCCTGGAGACTGGCCTCCCTGTCTTTCTGCGGGCGGTCAAAGGCGTCATCGGCATCTTTTTGCAGGTTACCCGAATCTCTATAAAGCGAATCGGTCCTGTCGGTGCCATCTTCCAGATACTGGGCCCAGTTCAATTCCGAAGGGGTGGAACCATCCAACAGTCCATGGTCGACATCCGCACTATCCTCAAGCGTGCCCCGTTCAAAATCTAAAGAGGACACCGAACCTTCGCCCGATTCAAATTTTCCATCAGCGAAGTCGTCGCCTTCATTTTCGCGGGAGCCCTCGGCGGGAGAATCCAAAGATTCACCCAAGGGTTCGTCATCCCATTCCAGCAGAGGATTTGCCTCCACCTCTTCCTTGATGGCTGTTTCCAATTCCAGGGAATTCTTTTGCAGGATTGTAATAGACTGGAGCATCTGGGGCGAGATATTCTGCTCCAGCCGTTGGCTCTGGCCTAAATGCATTCCTACATCCATACTCATTCCTAATCTAGCCTGAAACTGTCTCCCAGGTAGATGCGCCTGGCCTCGGGGTCGTTGGCCAGGTATTCCGCCGTACCTTCGGTAAGCACCTGGCTCTTGTACATGATATAGGCACGATCCGTAATGGAGAGCGTTTCACGAACGTTGTGGTCCGTAATGAGCACGCCCATGCCCTTCTCCTTCAGTTCCGAAATGATAGACTGGATGTCTGCCACGGCGATAGGGTCTATTCCTGCGAAGGGTTCGTCCAACAACAGGAACGACGGATCGCTGGCAAGGGCGCGGGCGATTTCCAAACGCCTGCGTTCACCACCAGAACAGCTGTACGACTTGGTCTTACGGATATGGGTAATCTTGAACTCTTCCAGAAGCTCTTCCAGCCTTTTCTTGCGCTGGGCACGCTTCATGTCCTGAGTCTCGAGAATGGCCATGATGTTGTCTTCCACAGAGAGCTTGCGGAAGATGGAAGCTTCTTGCGGCAGGTAGCCAACGCCAAGCCTTGCCCGCTTGTACATGGGCTTGTCCGTCATCTCGATATCGTCCAGAAAAATATGGCCAGAATCTGGGCGGACCATGCCCACAATCATGTAGAAGGACGTGGTCTTGCCAGCGCCATTGGGACCTAAAAGGCCCACTACTTCGCCTTGGGACACACTGATGGAAACATCGCTTACCACCTGACGTCCGCCATAGACCTTACGCAGCTTGTCGGTGCGAATCGTGCTGACTACCGTTCTCATTTTGCGTCCTCCTTTTTCGGAGCGGGGCGGGGCTTTGATTCCTTAGACTTCATGGCCTTTCGGAAAAGCTCTCCCCTCTTGGAATCTTCCTTCATCAACTTTTCCTGAACCTCGCCCCTGGGCTTCGTTTCTACACTTGTCGCCTTCGGAGCCGAAACCTTTGAACTGTCTGAAGCCTGCGTGGAATCCGATTCCAGCAACTTTTTCTTGTTCCGTTGTTCCTTTTCTAGGTCAATGTACCTTCCGCTGGCCATGGTTCCACCACCCAGGAGCCTCAAGGACTTGACGGCGTTCTTCTGGGCATCAAAAAGGATATTGATGGTATCCCCAGCAGCTTCGTTCTTTCCAGCCACAGAACGGTCCTTCTTGACATAGAAGTATGTACTCTGTGCCTTTCCTGACACTACTGCATGGTCCATCTTTCCTTGGTTAAAGTACATATCCAATCTGTTGCCGTCCATCTGGTTCTGGTAATCGGGAAGGTCTGTCTCGTAGAAGAACCCCCTTGCATTCAAATTTACATACAAGCGTTCAATCTTGTTGTCCATGAAAGATGCATATAGGGTATCGCCGAAAGCTTCCGTGACACTTCCAGGAGCGTTCTTCTTGGCCTCTTCCTGCTGGACACCATGAGCATTCCGAATAACAAGGGCCGACCTCAGGGACTTTCCTGTAGAATCCAGGGTAAGATAAATAGAATCGCCAGTCAGGTGATAATTCTTCATATCGAAGGTGGGCTTGCCCTTCATGGAAAGCCAGTTGTCCTTGCGGTTGAAGTATCCCGTATCGCATGTAACCACCATGTCGGCCTGGGTGACCTTCACCTTCTGGTAGGCCTCGGCAAAGGATTCCCCCTTGTTGTAAATAATCGTCTTAGCCTCGATAACGACCGTATCTATTTGACCATCTTTTTTCTTCTCAAATTCATAAAGTCGGGGTTTTTCCGGCATGGTGAGAATTTCTTTTTCACGGTCGTAAACCAGATAGTCTCCTGTGAACATGTAGGTCTTTGCAGAGTCCGCCGCCACCACGTTTCCCCTGGCAGAGGCTATGCCCTTTTTCTTCTGGTATATCCCGTTTTGGGCACGGATATAGCCCGAGGGGTGAGCCGCCAAGAAACCTCCGTCGCACTGGAGAACTTCGGCTTCCTTGTTCCAGGTGGCTTTCTCAGTTTTGAAATCCAGCGAATCATGAACAAAGTGGACCTTGCCCTGCAAAAGCAGATTTCCGCGAGTACGGGCCACTTCCAAATTGTCCGCATGTTTCATGATAAGAGGCGAAGTCTGGGGAAAGGCACAGACGCAAATGCCCAATAACAAGAACAAAGCCCTCTGCAAAGTGGAGGTCATTCCTCGCGCTCCTTCGCCTGAGCCCTTTGATGCTTCATTCCAAAATGGCCCGAAAACGATTTTTTCCGCTGCGGCGGCGGTTCTACAGCCTTCGGTGGCGGCGTCGTTGCGGAATCACGCTTCTCGATTTCTTCGGCCTTCGCCTTGTCCTCTTCCTTAATACGGTTTGCCGCATCCTGGAAAATTCCCGTAATGTTGGAAAGGATTCTCCAGTTGTCCATCTTGGCGTCGCTCTCGAAGCCCTGCCCCTGAAGGACATCGCCCTCTTCGGAAACTACACGCACATAGCTTTCAGTCTTGACCAGGTTGTCCTTCTTGTTCCACAGGAGGGAATCTGCTCGCACAGACGCGCCCTTGGGCGTAAGGGCGTACACGTGCCCATAGGCGTAGACGTAGGTGAACTTCATGTTCAGACGGCCGGAATCCGCCCGCAGGAACGCTGTTCGTTCTCCTAGGGAATCGTAGATATCCACCAGGACAGGTCGCACAAGCACCTCGTCCTTGTCGGCCCAGCGTTCCAGGTAGGCGGTCTTCAGCTTCCAGCTCAAGACGCCCTTGTCATAGCTGTCCATGAGGGTGGTATCGGTAAAAAGCATCTGGGGCCTGTCTACATGGACCCAGGGTTTTTCCTCTTCTATTTCGGCACAACCCACCAGAACCGCGCCCAAAGCGAGAACGCGACTCCATCTTGCGATGACTAGCAAAAGTCGTGCCACTGGCCTTCCTTAGCCCGGTTCGAACATGTCGATACGGACCTTGTGCTTGCCGCCCATGAATTCCGTTTCCAGGAACTTCTTGGCAATCTCTTCGCAGAGTTCGTAAGAAATAATACGGGCGCCCATGCACAGCACATTCGCATTATTGTGAAGACGGGTAAACTCGCTAGACTTGAGGTCGCCGCAGACGGCAGCACGAATACCCTTACGCTTGTTGGCGGCCATGCTCATGCCGATACCCGTACCACAAATGAGAATACCGCAGTCGGCCTCCTTAGACACCACCTTGTCGCAGACCTTGTTCGCGTAGATGGGATAATCACAGGATTCCGTAGAATCGGTCCCCATGTTGAGGACAGTATAGCCTTGCCCTTCGAGATACGCCCTGAGCTTGTCCTTGTATTCTACTGCGGCATGATCGCAGCCAATAGCGATGGTCTTGAACATTTTAGACTCCTAAAAAGTGAGTAAATCTGTAATAGGCAATTTAGAAAAAAACAACCAAAAAGTCCCTGCCAGAATCGTTCCTGATGGTTTTTTCTAAATTATCTTTGAGATCCTTGAAATCTAGTGACCCTTTATGGTAAAATTCTTATACATCCTAGTCAGCGAAGAAAAGGACATCTATTACGAGCAAACGCTTGCCTCGGCGCTTTCCCTACGGCATTACAATCCGGACGCGTTCATTTCGCTGCTAGTCGACGACAAAACCGACAAGAACCTAGTTGGAGAATTCAGGTCACAAATCAGGAACCTGGCGAATGAATACAAGGTAGTCCCTTTTGACAAAGGTATGTCCAACCAGGAACGTTCAAGGCACCTAAAAACCAACATGAGGAATCTACTTGAGGGAGATTTCTTATTCATCGACGGCGACACCGCCATTGTCGACAAGTTGGACACCATTCCTTTAGATTCTAGCAAAAGTATTTTTGCAGTCGCAGACTTACACGCCGAAGAAAATGACAAATACCATGTCAAGCACAAGAAGATGCTAGCCCACAAACAGAAGATGGGCTTTACCCTTTCTTTGGCCGACAAATATTTCAACAGCGGGGTCATCTTCGCCCGCGACGACAAGCCCGCCCACGAGTTCTTTTCTAAATGGCATGAGCTTTATTGCCAATGCGTTCAAAACAACATCTTCACGGATCAAATCTCCTTTAACCAGGTCAACCATATTTTGAACCGCCCTATTGGCGAACTGCCCGGAGAGTGGAATTGCCAAGTTCGCGAAGCCTACAACCACCTTTACCGCGTAAAGATTATCTACCCCATTCTCTGTCGATCTAAAATCATTCACTTCTTCAGTACCGGGATAGACGGTAAAAAAGAACCGCACCCGCTAATGAGAAAAGACTTCTTTATCAAATTGAAGGAACAGCAGGGTATAGACGAACAATCCATGCAGGCCATCTGCTCTGCCAAGCAACAGTTCTGGGGAGCTCCAAAGGAATTTGACGAAAATAAATCATTCCCGCTGTTTTTCATGTATCGACAGTTCCCGAGACTTTGCAAGCTATTGAAGTTGGCAAACATAATCTAATTTTTGTGCTGGATAAGACATGTCCGATAATTCCATACAAGCAGATCAAAAATTCTTGATGAAGGGAACATTCTTCACGTTCCTGGGAATTATCCTGAAGGTCCTTGCCCCTGTTTTTACCATTGTCATCGCACGAGTCTTTGGCAAGGAAATTTTCGGTATATACGTCTCGACCCAACTGCTCATTCTGACCCTGTGCCGGGTTTCGGTTTTCGGCTTTGATTATGGTCTGCACCGCTACCTCCCCCAAAACAAGGTCTGCGGTCGCCCTGAACACGAAGGAATTATCGAAACCCTCCGCATCACCCTGGGTGTAGCCATCCTAATCACCGCCATCATTTGCGTAGGCTCTTATTTCGAATTACATCGTCTGTCTTCTGGCCTAGAAATGCTTTCCCCGCTAGAGATATCCCTATACGCACTTTCCGTGGTTCCTTACTCCCTGCTGGTTCTTTTCGGTGGCGCCTCTGAAGGAAACAGGCGGCCACAATACAAGATTTTCATCAACGACTTTGCCCTATCCGCCTTAGCTCCTGTAATTGCTCTCGCCCTTCACTTCTTGCATTTTGAAGACCGCCTTTCACTTCCGCTAGGCCTGTTCATCGCCAATCTGCTAGGGCTGTTGGTCTACATCTTTCTCATCAATCAACAATTCCCTAAAATACGCTGGTTTGTAAAAACAAAAATTCCACAGGAACTGTTAAAGTTTTCGCTGCCTATCGGATTTGCAGAAATTGTAGCCGCATTCCTGCTCCGCGTGGACCTATGGATGGTCCTTGCTCTGTTGGGGCCTGATGCGGCCGGCGTCTATGCGGTCATGGTAACTATTTCCAACGGGCTTAAAATCATCCGTCGCAGTTACCAGCCTATTTTGACTCCCGTTGTCGCCGGAATGTCCAAAGACAGACTAGGCTCGGACCTAAAACCTGTTTATTCCTACTGCGTATCCATGGTGACATTAATCCAGCTGGGTATCGGCTTCTTTATCGTCCTGTTCCCGGAACAGGTGATGATGATTGCCGGAAAATCCTTCATCAGCAGTGAAAATCCTGTAGCAGTACTGGGAATTCTGATGATTGGAAACTTGATTAACGGACTATTCGGATTGTCTGGTTCCGTAATCAACGGACTTGGGAAAAGCAGCTTCCTGTTCTTCATGAACATCGTATCCCTTGTTGTGGCCGTTGCTCTAAACTACATCTGCATTCCGCATATGGGAATTGCAGGCGCCGCCCTTTCTTCCATGCTTTATCAGACCATGCAATGCGTCTGGATGAACATTTACCTGAAAAAGATGGGATACTGGCCCTACGAAAAATACCTGATTGTCCAAGGAATCTGGATTGTAGGCCTGGCGGCATTATACGTGCTGGTAAACACAGTTTATTTCCCGACCCTGGTTACAAAATCCGTTATTTTCGGAATCGCCCTACTGCTGATTCTTACCACATTCTGGAAACAGGGATTGTCACAAAAGGCAAAAACCAAGAAGAGCTAGGATTTGCTTTTCTTTTCAATATCCTTCAAAACACCAAGCAAGACCTCTGAAGAGGCCAGGTAGTTCGTGTAGATAAAAATCTTCTTTTTACGTGAGCCACTGCAGACGGAATTGGTAGAGGCTTTTTCCATGTGGTATATTTTCAGGGCAGGGTTATACACCATCAGCATATTATCCCGAAGCATCTCGGCGTAGAGGATATCTTCTTCCTGGTACATGAACGTTCCCGAATTTAGGCCGTCGTAGCGGTTTATAAATTCCGGTGAAAAGACGAAACAACACCCGTGCAATTCGACGTTTTCTTGGCGCTTGTCGTTTGCCGGACGATGATGGTTTGGACCTGGTCCTAGACGGTCAGCAATAAAAGAATACCAGGTGTCCAGAAAGCCCAGGTGCAAAATATTCTTTAACCTGCGACGGCGCCAACGAATTCTTTTGCGTTCCAACTCGGCGACAGTCATTAGCTTGTTCTTCACGGGATTCGGATTGATGCCACCAGGGCAATGTATTTCCGGCCCAAGCACGGCAAAATGACTGTGGGCATACTCCTCTTGAATCACCTTGAAAAAGTCATCCTGTATCAGGTAGGTGTCATTGTTCATCACTACTATGAAATCGCATTTCTTTTCGTACTTCAAGAAACGAAAGCCGACATTGTTACCCCGCGCAAAACCCAGGTTCTCTTCGTTTAAAATGACGGATACATGTTCCTTGCCTTCAAACAGACGCTTGACTTGTGCTCCAGACTTATTCGGAGAGCAATTATCCACTACTACAATTTCATAATCATCTGAATCTATTCGCTCCAGAATAGAAGCGACGCATTTCTCCGTTTCGGCAACCACGTTGTAATGGAGTATAGCAAAGCCTATGCGCATGTATTTCCTATCAAGGGAAGGTTATGCCAGAAAAAATATAAAAAGATTGTGCCAGAAAGGACTACCGTCTTCAGAACGGGCAAAAATCCCATTCCATTTTATATATTTAAAACATGACCAAATACCTTTTTGTTCTGACCAGCTCACCGAAGGATTTTTTCTGCGAACAGACGCTGGTGGCAATTGCCTCGCTGCGGGTGCATAACCCGGGCGCCTTCGTGACGCTTTTGACCGATGACAAGACGGCGGAAACGCTTACCGGCCACCGTGCAGTTCTTAAAGATGCAGTCGACGAACTCAAGGTACTGACCCTCGACGAAAAGTTCACGCCCATGTTGCGCTCCCGCTACCTGAAGACCGTGATGCGCAACGTGATTGACGGCGATTTTCTATACATGGATTCTGACATCGCCATCGTGGGCGACCTCTCCATTCCCGAAGAATGGAAAGGCGGCATTTACGCAGTGCTAGATTTCCACACCAACCTTTCGAAAGCCATCAACCGCAAGAAGGTTTTGAACAACGCCAAGATGATGGGTTTCTCGCCGATTTTGAATGACGAGATTTTCAACGGAGGCGTGATGTTTGCAGCAGACACGCCCGAAGCCCGCAAGTTCTTTGAAACCTGGCACGAACTTTGGCTCTATTGCGTATCCAAGAACTTCCCCTACGATATGGCAAGCCTCGCCGAAACCAACTTCAAGTTCGGCTACATCACGCAAAAGATGCCTGGTGGCTGGAACTGCCAGCTGGCTTATGGCAACCGATTCTTGCCTACAGCGAAAGTATTGCACTTCTTTGGCTCGCGAATTATCGATACACGCGGCCACAAGGTGCCTGCAAGCATGGACCTGTTCCTGCCGAAGATTTTGCGCAAGGATTTCTACACCAACCTGAAGAACATTCCGGTAAAAGTCAATGCCGACAAGAGCATTACCATCAACGAATACTACGATGACGTGATTGCCCATGCCAAGGAAGAGTTTGAATTCCAGACCCGCAAGGTAGGGGCCGGTGGCGCCTACATTATCCGTAGCTATGCTTTTGCCAAGTCACTCTCCTGGATTTATAAGCATTTGCCGATTCTCTTATTCCCCTTGAGAATTTACGGAAAGATTCTGGGGAGGTAGCGATGAACCTGCTTTTCAATCTGGTGGCCGTACAGCCCATCCATAGTGCCAAGTTCCATGGCGGTGGTTCTTATGGCGAGGTAATTTTCTGGGCGCTGGTGAAGCGTGGTGCGAAGTTTTCCTGTGCCTATGATAGCCGCAAGTACCTGGATCCGGAAATTCTCGAGGCCTGCAAGCAAAAGGATATTCCGCTGTTCGACATCAGTGTACAGACCCCGCAAGAAATAATCGACGAAAACCAGATTGGCACCTTCTACACACCGCTTTATTCCCTCGAAAAAAAGTGGGACATTAACGTCAAGGATTTCGTGTTCACCTGGCATGGAGTGCGTGCTCTCGAAATGCAGTACAGCTGGGCCGGTGTCGGTTTCGCCAAAAAGTTCGGACAGAAGTTCGAAGCGTTGGTGCGTTACCGCGAAAGTTGGAAAAAGCATTACTACAAGCCCAAGTACCAGGCACTCGCGACCCGCATGGCGGAGTCGCTGACTTCAGGGCCGGAGGGTCGCAAGGTCCGTACCATCACGGTGAGCGAACACAGCCGTGCCTCCATCAAGGCGTTCTTCCCGGAACTTCTGGATTTAGAAATCCCGGTATTCTATAGCCCCATGACGGCTTACGAACCCGAAGGATTCTTGCCGCCGGGAGTGGCTGCGAAAAAGTATTTCTTGCTCACAAGCGGTGCTCGCTGGGAAAAGAATAACCTGCGTGCTGCGATGGCTTTCGATGAACTAGTCAGCATGTATCAGTCGCAGGGCAAACCGTTTGATTTTAAGATGGTGATTACCGGGGCCGCAAACCCCAAAGCTTACTTGCGCCACCTTAAGCATAAAGACCATTTTGTATTGCTCGGCTATGTGGAAAACAGCCTACGCCTTTGTATTCCCGAGCTTGAACGAAGGCTTTGGCTATCCGCCGGTGCAGTCCATGCGCTACGGCGTACCTGTGGCTGCAAGCGGAACGACTGCCATTCCTGAAGTCTGCGGTGACGCGGTGCTGTACTTTGACCCGTATTCCGTAAGCGAAATCAAGAACCGCCTGGTGCAACTGCTTGATTCTAAAATTTACGACGAGTATGCAGCCCGCGCGCCCAAGCGGTACGCGCAAGTCCACGCCCGACAGGTCAAAGACCTGGAACACGCTGTAGATTTTATATTGAATCCGGATGGTAAAGCGTCGCCCCTTTAATTGTCATCCCCGCCCCGGAACGGGGTCCGGGGTAAACTCCGGCGGGGATCTTCA
>CACZII010000008.1 GCA_902781185.1 Fibrobacter succinogenes | reverse complement strand
CAAGAAGGAATCGTGCTTCTCGGCGGTGGAACCCGTAAGGGGCTGGAACCAATGGGTAAAATGTGTAGCACCGCGATCCAGAGCCCAGCGCTTCATGGCATGAGCCACCTCGCCAGCAATGTTTGCATCTAGGGGAGCCCCTTCGTCGATGGTGGCCAGCAACTTTTTGCAAGTCTCCTTGGAGAGGTAGTTGCGCATGGCCTGGGCGTTGAACACGTCCTCGCCGAAGTAATCGATATTTGCGGGAGCGGCTGCCTTGATGGTCGATGCGGTTGCCGAGGCGATATCGTTTATGACTGAATAATAGAAAGGGGAAAACGGCCTTTGCAGGGTAAAAGTGGTAATTTTTGGGCCATTTTCTTTACATTTTTGTAAAATTCTTTTATTTTATTACACTTTTGTAAAACACAGCCGCTCAAGCCGCTAAAACAAAGCTATATTCAAGCCATGGAAAGCGCCATCTTACAGCAACAAGCCCTACGCCAGGTCACAGACGCCCTGCGCCATTCCCGCTCCAAAGAGGGGCTGGAACGCAAGCTGCAAGGAATCCTCAGCGAGAACTTTACCGCCCTGGACAAGGCCTACGAGCAAAAGTTCCAGGAGCTCCGCAACATTGTCAGTGACACCCCCAGCGAGCTCATCGGCAATACCCGAGCCATGCAAGAGGTGGAGCGCCAGATCCGGCAAATCGCAAATTCTGAGGCCGTGGTCCTGATCCGCGGAGCGGCAGGCACCGGCAAGGAACACACCGCCCGGACCATCCACTCCCAATCCGAAAGAAACGGCAAGCCCTTCGTCATCTTGAACTGCGATTCTCTGAATGCAGGCGAAGGTATCAACTCCCTGGACAGCGAACTGTTCGGTTACGAGCGTGGAGCTTTCACAGGCGCCACTGCCAGGCACCTGGGCAAGGCGGAACAGGCAAGCGGCGGCACCCTCTTTATCGACGAGGTGGCAGACCTTTCCCTCCCCGCCCAGACCAAGCTTCTGCAGTTCCTACAAGACCGCAAGTTCGCCCGCCTGGGGAGCAACATCGTCCAGAATGCCAACGTGCGCATAGTGGCAAGCACGGGCAAGGACCTGGAAAAGTTAATGCAGCAGGGACTTTTCCGCGAAGACCTGTACTACCGCCTGAACATCTTCCAGATCAAGCTGCCCGAACTTTCACAACGCAAGACGGACATCCTTCTTTTGGCGGATCACTTTATCGGCAAGATGAACCTGAAATACGGCAAGCATATTCTGCGCCTGAGCACTCCCGCCATCGACATGCTCATGAGCTATCACTGGCCAGGCAATGTTCGGGAACTTGAAAACTGCATCGAGCACGCTTGTCTTGCCACTACAGACGTGAGTATCAACGCCTACGACCTGCCGCCTACGCTACAGACCGACATCACATCAGGCACATCCCTTATACCCGAAGGTCCGGCGGCGCTCGCCACGCTGCTCCGCTCGTACGAGCGCGAAATTTTGATAGAGGCTTTACGGCGGAACAGCGGCAACCTGAGCGCCGCCGGCCGCGACCTGCAGGTAAGCCCCCGCATGATGCACTACAAGGTCAAGAAGTTCGGCCTGGAGGCTCACGAAAAATGAACGACCAGACCCATAGTCATGCCAAAGAAGTTTGGTCTAATCAAGAGGGCCCCTTCAAGGACCTGGAAAAGCTGGTCCGCAAGTATGCCTGCACGCCATACTTGCGCCCCATCGCCGACCACACACGTTTAGCTTTCGCCGACGCGGAGTTGTTCATCGCGGACTTCTACGCCACACGGCCCGCCCAGTCCGCACCTCTCCCCGTCATCTTGGATTCCGGATGCGGCACCGGCGAAAGCACGTTCCATCTGGCGCAACAGTTTCCCGACTATCCCGTCATCGGCATCGACAAGTCCGCCGTGCGCCTCGACAAGGCAAAAAGAAACAACGGCGACCTACCGCAGCCCATGCCACAAAACGCATTCCTTATTCGTGCCGAACTTATTGACTTCTGGCGGCTTACACAGGAAAAGATAAAGGCAGGTCAGTGGGCAATTCCCTACCACGCCATCTACTACCCCAATCCCTGGCCCAAGCAGAGTGAGGCAGGCAGGCGATTCCACCTGCACCCCATATTCCCGACACTCATGGGCCTCGCCCAGACAACGGAACTCCGCACCAACTGGGAAATCTACGCCCAGGAATTCGCCCAGGCGGTGCGCATTTTGCAGAAAACTCCGGTTAGAGATTGCTTCCCCTCTTCGAGGGTCGCAATGACAATTAATTGTGAAGCGTTCGAACCTGAGCAGCCCATCACCGCCTTCGAGCGCAAGTACAAAGAAGCCTGCCAGCAACTGTGGCGGGTCATTGTCCAACAATAAACTAAAAAACTAGTTCCGTTCTTCCAGCCACTTCACGAAAGTGGGCACATTCTTGGTGAACTGCACACGGACATGGGAATCCTTCAGAATCAGGAATTCCGTGAGGCCGTACTTCTTGCCGGCTGCACCCCAGTCATAGGTATATCCCAGCCTTGTCCAAGGATAGCCCGTCTTCTTGTCGTAAGCCTTCGCCCGATTATCGTCGAACCAGCGCTTAAAAGAAAGCTTGAACTCCTTATCGGAACTGTAGTCATCAAAATCAGCATCAAATTTCAGCGTCATGGAATCCAACTTCACATCGGTCTGGTAGGCCGGGCGCACCAAGTCCAAAGGCTTCACCCACAAGGCAGAGAAATGGGTATACTTCGCGCTTGCACGGATCCCCAGCAGTTGCTTGAAGCGAACATCCCAATCCTTTACGCCAGCATTGTTCGACTTATACCAGGAATACAGTTCCTTTTCCGAAACCGCCCATACTTCTTGCGACATGACCAACGTATCCGTATCGTAAATGTCAGGCCTATCGTGGAAGGTAATCACCAGCACGCGAGTAGAATCCCTATCCCAAGTAATCCCGTCCGATTCAGGGGTAATGGTGACCAGCGGGTAAATCTCTTCCTGCTTGGCTTCTGCGGCATCCGTAATGGCAGCTTCATATTTCACCTGCAACAGGGAATCCGAATCCATGCCCGTAGAAACCTTGGTCCCCTTGGGAGTCACCACTTCGCAATAGGGAATCTTGTGGAAGCTAGAGGCCACCTTGTGTTTCTCGAAAAATTCAAGAAGCAGGTCGTCGTTCTGGGTAAAAAGTTTGTCCCCTTCCACAAAGGATATCACCGTCTTGCAGAATCCGGACTGGGGCACCACAATTCCCGTGGCCCCGTCCTTGCGGGTAGTATCCAGCACGAACTTATGCTTGTCTTCACCACAAGCGTATTCATAGTACTTCAGTGTCGCCACACCAGAATCCAGTTCCGACACAAACAGGTTGTCCTGCTCTTCGCTCCAAGCGGGTTTCACTAACACCGTAGAATCACCCAGAAGCATGTACTGGGCGCTAGCTTCACTGCAATAAAACGCAGGCTGCCGAAACACGCCAATAACGCCCGTCTTAGTCTTGAAAAGCTCCGGGTCATCCACCCTAGGGCCATTCGTACAAGCCCAGAAAGCAAGGACTACCGTCAAAAACAAAACGCTGAAACAAATCTTTTTCATCACGGTTACAAGATAGCTATTGAGAAATTTTTCGCCTGCCCACTAACCAAGCAGCATAACGATTAATGAAGAAAATTACGGGGACAAGGGCAAATAAGGAAATCAATGTCAGCATGATACAGATTCCAAGAGAACCATGCAGAGATCCGACATCCATGCCGAACACCTTGACGACAGTCCCAATCAAAATCGCCTGGACCATCATATGCAGCGCAAAAAAGGCCAGAGAATTCCGTCCGACAAAATTCAAGACACTATTCTCTCGAATCAACCTTCCCAACGCAATGCATGCAAGCAACCCCGCATTACACATCACGGCCTGCATCAATAAGAACTGCCAGGTTACCGCGACATTTTCCCGAACAAAAAACGCCAAGGCAAAAACAACAGCAGACAGGGCAACAACGGCGCAACTTTTCCATTTCGGGCAAAGTACCCTTTCTACAAGATTACACCTATATACAGTATATCCTACCGCAAAGAAGTATAAGTAAAAGCAAGCCTGGTCCATATTCCAAAAAGCATGAGGAAAATGCTTAATGTCCATGTAGGTCCAATAATACAGACCAAAGACAAATAGCCCAAGCACCACTGCAGCGATTACCGTTTTTACCCGCAAGCGAAGCAACAGCCAAAAGAAAACCTCTACCACAAACAGACATGTCAGGAACCATAATGGTGTGACAAAAAACTCGCTATTCACTCCATAGAAAATCTGGAGCAGAGCATCCGTAACCGATGTATCCGCCGCATGACCGCTCAAGCCAAAGTTGCGACGTACAAAGAACCAAAAGGCAAAGAGGATTAGCGAAAAGCCCAAGTACGGGACAAGAAGGGTTTGAGACTTCTTTCGAAGCATCCTTCCAAAAGGCATCGTGGCCGTAGAGCTAAAGGTATACCCAGAAAGAAAAAAGAACACCGGCAACACGAACGCGAATATCACCTCGTCTACCATGTAATTGGTCTGCAGGTGTCCTAGGGCAACCAAGCCTATGGCAATAGCCTTGCAGTTATCGATCCAGGCGATACGCCCTGTTGTAGAACGTTCTTCCATATGGGCAAAAATAAAAAATCCCGCGGTTTTACCCACGGGACTTTTAATTGATAGAAAGAGATTGCTTCACCCTGAAACAAGTTCAGGGTTCGCAATGACATTTCATTAGGCTTCTTCGGCAGGCTTTTCAGCAGCTTCTTCAGCCGGCTTTTCAGCCTTCTTCTTGGTGGTCTTCTTCTTGGGGGCGGCGGCTTCACCGATGGTGGTGCCAGATTCGCCCGGCTTGTGAGAGTCCATCCAAGCCTTCAGCTCAGCGGATTCACGGTTCTTGAAGTAGTCAACCACAGAGAGGAAGATCTTACGGTTGTTCTGATCGATTTCGGTCACAACGGCCGGAACTTCGTCGCCAACCTTGAATGCATCGGCAGGAACCTTGATGTATTCAGCGGTGAGCTTGGAAACCGGGATGAAGCCTTCAATACCGTCAGCGAGCTCAACCACGACACCGCGGTCCAGCATGCGAACGATCTTGCCCTTCACTTCGGCGTCCACGGGGTATGTGGTTTCCACAGAATCCCACGGATCTTCGGTGAGGTGCTTCATGGACAGAGAAATGCGGCGCTTTTCCTTATCGACGGCGAGCACAACGCATTCCACCTTGTCACCCTTCTTGACCATTTCGTTGGGGTGGGTGATCTTCTTGGTCCAGGACATGTCGGAAACGTGGATGAGGCCATCAACACCTTCCTTGATTTCGACGAAGGCGCCGAAGGAAGCGATGTTGCGGATTTCACCAACCACGCGGGCACCCGGAGGAAGTTCGGTTTCGATAGAATCCCACGGATCAGATTCCAGCTGCTTCATGCCGAGAGAGATACGTTCTGCATCTTCTTCGACCTTGAGCACGACAGCTTCCACTTCCTGACCAACGGTGAGGATTTTGGACGGGTGCTTGACATGCTGAGTCCAGGACATTTCGGAAACGTGGATGAGGCCTTCGACGCCGCTATCCAGTTCAACGAATGCACCGTAATCGGTAATGGAAACAACCTTACCCTTAACGATAGCGCCTTCCGGATAACGTTCGGCGATGTCCTTCCACGGATGGGGCTTAAGCTGCTTCATGCCGAGAGAGATACGTTCCTTCTTGTCGTTGAAGTCGAGAACCATAACTTCGACTTCCTGGCCGAGCTGGAGCAATTCGGTGGGGTGGTTGATGCGCTTGTAGCTCATGTCGGTGATGTGGAGGAGGCCGTCTACGCCGCCCAAGTCAATGAATGCTCCGAAGTCGGTGATGTTCTTGACGATACCCTTGCGGACCTGACCCTTCTCGAGAGTTTCGAGAACGTCGCCACGCTGCTTGTTGCGTTCTTCTTCGAGAACCACACGGCGAGACACGACGATGTTGCGACGGGCCTTGTTGACCTTGATAACCTTGAGGTCGAATTCCTGACCGATGAGGGCGTTGATGTCCGGGATCTGACGGAGGTCGATCTGAGAACCGGGCAAGAAGGCGTCGATGCCGAACAGGTCGACAACCACACCGCCCTTGATACGCTTGGTGAGCGTACCGCGCACGACTTCGTTGTTTTCGAAAGCGGCGTGGATGCGGTCCCACACGCGCACGAAGTCGGCCTTCTGCTTGGAGAGGATGAGACGTCCGTCTTCATCTTCCAGCTTTTCGACAAACACTTCGATTTCGGAACCGATTTCGAGGGAGTCCGTGTCCTTGAATTCAGCACGGTCAATGACACCTTCGGACTTGTAGTTCACGTCGATCAGGACTTCCTGGTCGTTCACCTGGCTAATCTTGCCGGTGACCAGCTTGCCCTGTTCGAGGCAATCCATGCCGGCATACACGTCGGCGTTCTGCTTGCGGAAGTCCGGGCTGCATTCGCCCTGAGCGGCGAGAATTTCAGCGAGATCTTCTTGAGTTCCGAATTTGAGATTTTGAGACATATTGTTTAGTTGGGTTGTGGAACAAAAAATTCAGGCTACGCCACTACACCTACGTAGTCGAGAATCTTTTGAACCTGTTGTTGGATTGAGATGTGTGTAGTGTCAATTTCAATAGCGTCATCCGCCTTCTTCAGGGGGGCGTTGGCGCGGGAAGAGTCCAGGCGGTCCCGTTCAGCGAGATTTTTCAGGACTTCTTCGTAAGTTACCTTTTCGCCTTTTTCAAGGAGTTCCTTGTAACGGCGTTCGGCACGGACATTCAGGTCCGTAACCATGAAAAACTTGTACTTGGCGTCAGGGAACACCACGGTTCCGATATCGCGACCATCCAGGATGCAGCTCTGTCTCTTGCCGATTTCACGCTGCTGCTTGGTCATAGCGGCCCGGACCGACGGGAGGGCGCAGTAGATGCTCACATTGCTCGAGACCTTCATCCCGCGGATTTCGGATTCGCGGGATACCCCATTAATCAAGATGTGGTTCTCGGAATCGAACCCGAGGGTCAGGTTTTCCAGCAATTTGTCCATGGCAGGGCCATCTTCAGCAGGCAGTCCCGCATCCAGGGCCACGAGGGTCACGGCGCGATACATGGCGCCGGTATCCAGATAGGTGATACCCAGGGTCTTTGCGACAATCTTGGCGGTAGTACTCTTACCAGTACCCGAACCGCCATCCAAGGCTATCACGAAATTCTCGCCACTTTTAGTCATAAGTGGGGCGAAATATAGAAATTTCACCTACCACCAGTCGTAGAAATAGTGGTATTCTACCCCTGTGAAGGTGTCGGCATAGATAGCCTCGGCACCGGTCTCATAAACCGTCAGGCTATAATTGCCATCCAGGTCGAACTGGTAGTAGTTCTCGCCATACTGACGGTCATAGCCATAGATGTATTCGCCATTCCAGAAATAATAGGGGCCATGCCCGTCGTAATAAACCGTGGCATCACCATGCCAGTCAATTTTCACGTAAACAGACAATGACGGAGACAAGGAATAGGAATCCCCGCACAGGTAATCGTTACCCATCCAGGAACACTCCTGCCCATAATAGTAGTAGAAATTGAGCTTAGCCTGGTAATCATGGTCCGTACCATCGGTACCCCAGTCCCCGCAACCAGCGAGAACCATAGCAAGGCTAAATAAAAGAATCGATAAGCGCTTCATGTTTCTTTACAAGAATCCCCCGACCAAAGTCGAGGGAATCCCAAAAATTAATTTATTTAGAATTAGTCGGATTCGTAGTCGCCGTGAAGTTCCTCTTCGGCTTCCTGGGTATTCTCGTCCACGAGCTTTTCAGGGGCCTGCAGGTCACGGGTACTACCATACTTACGTTTTTCTTCATCCGTCAGCTTGTTGGAATAGACGATGTCTTCCTGTTCCTTGTTGGCCTCTTCTTCTTCCTGCTTCATCACGCGCTGGCCTTCTTCCAAGCGGCGACGGATATGTTCCTTTTCCATCTCTTCAAGATTAGAGCCCACCTTGGCCTGTTCTTCGGACATCTTGTAACGTTCGTTGGCTTCGTCCATGGCGTCCTTGATGCCCACCAGACGGCCACGGCCATCAACCTTCAGGCCAGCCTTACGGAGTGTGGAAAGGGGCAAGCGGCGGGCGGCCACCTTGTATTCTTCCTTAAATTCATAGCCGTCAGAAGAAGCGATATCGTCAGCTTCATTCGGGGTCACGTAGTCCAGAGCCTCCTGCCAACGGGAGCTCTGTACACAAGACGTAAAGCCGACCAAAGCGGTATCAATCTTTTCGGGATCATCTGAAGTGGTACCGGCGCAACCGGCGATGACCATCGCCAAAAAAGAAATACCCATCAATAGTTTTTTCATAGGAATCGCCTCCGAAAAAAAAATTTCATTCTAAAATATACACATTTTTTTGCAAAAAGTGCTCTTTTTACCTTTTTTTTGCATTTCTAGCCATTTTTCGCAGGAAAAGCCTGCCGATTTTCTATTTTTTCGCCCAATATGAGCGAAAATGCGGACATTTATCGAATTTCCACCAGCGACAACAGAGAAATAGTCCTTGTCGGTACGGCCCATATTTCCCAAGTTTCCAAGGAACTGGTCAGGGAAACCATCGAAAACGAGAAGCCCGATACCGTATGCGTGGAACTGGACGCGGGCCGCATGCAGTCCCTCAAGGAACCGGACCGCTGGAAAAACACCGACCTCAAGTCCGTCATCAAGAACAAGCAGCTCGCCACCCTCATTGCCAACCTGGTGCTAGGTTCCTACCAAAAGCGCATGGGCGCCCAGACAGGGGTCAAGCCCGGTGCCGAGCTCAAAGAAGCAGTTGACGAGGCCGAAAGCAAGGAGATCCCAGTAGTCCTTGCCGACCGGGACATCAAGATTACGCTGAAAAGGGCCTGGGCCTGTACCCCCTGGTACCGCAAGCTGAGCCTTCTGGGCGGTCTCTTCGGGAGCATCTTTGACAAGACCCAAGTCAGCGAAGAAGACCTTGCCAAAATCAAGGAACAAGACTCCCTGAGCGTCATGATGCAGGAATTCGGCAAGACCTTCCCCGAAGTCAAGCAGGTACTCATCGACGAGCGGGACCAGTTCCTGGCCAGTAAAATCAAGGGAGCCCCGGGAAACAAGGTGGTTGCCGTCGTGGGCGCAGGGCATGTCAAGGGCATCGCCAGCATCATCAGCGAAAATAAAGAACTGCCCAGCGAAGAATCCATTTCCGTCATTCCCAAGGGTTCCCCCATCTGGAAAATCATCGGATGGGCCATTCCCGCAGCCATTGTCGCAAGCATCATCTACATTGGCTGCCAGACGGGCATCGAAAAGGCGAGCGAGCTGAGCCTCCAGTGGGCCATGCTTACCGGTGGCGGCGCCATGCTGGGAACCATCATCGCAGGCGGCCACCCACTGACCGTTCTTGTCGCCTTGGTCATGGCTCCCTTTACAGGGCTTACACCACTTATCGGTGTCGGGTTCTTTACCGCCCTCACCCAAGTCTACATGCGTCCACCGAGGGTCCAGGAAATGGAAACCCTCAGCGACGACATCTGGCAGGTAAAGCACTGGTGGAAGAACCGCGTCACCCGCGTTATACTATGCTTCCTGTGCCCGGGAATCCCCGCTATCATCGGGAAGATTCTTGCAATCTTCAAAATTTGCCAAGCGTTTTAGAGATGTGAAATGTGGAATGTGAAGTGTGAGATGATTAATTTCACATCACACATTCCACACTCCACATTCATTGATGCAGGTGTCACCCGCGATTTTATATTCTCTTCACAATAAACATGTGGCCAGGAGCCCGTGCCGGGTCGAGGCGCACAAAGTTCTTGCTGCCACGCCACACAAAGCTATCGCCAGTGACCACGTCCTTCAAGAAGTAGAAGGCGTCTTCTGCCATGCCGAGCTTCGACATGTTGATTTCCACAAGGCCTTCTTGCGGGTGATCCATATCCATGTTGCACACGCACAGGATAATGTCATCGCCAGTCTTCTTGGAGTACACCATCAGCTGGTCGTTCTGGGCATAATGGAATTCCAGGTTGTCGTATTCCTGCAGGGCCACGTGTTCCTGACGGGCGGTGTTCACCCGGCGGACAAAGTCCTGAATGCCCGGACCACTCCAGTTGTGAACCTTGTACTGGTACTTTTCACTATCAGCCAGTTCTTCCTTCACAGGTGACGGAATGTTCTCGCACAGCTCGTAACCGTTGTACATGCCCGTAAGGCTCGAAAGGGTCGCTGCCAAGAAGTAACGCTGCTTGAAGGCATTGGGGCCCTTGTAGGCCAGGTACTTCGGGAAAATGTCCGGCGTTGTGGGGAAGAAGATGCCACGCATGTATTCCTTGGCACCACTCTGGGTCAGTTCCTTCAGGTACTGCTCGAATTCCCACTTGGCAGAGCGCCAGGCGAAATAGGTGTAACTCATGTCAAAACCGGACTTGGCCAGGCGATGCATCATCTTCGGGCGAGTAAAGGCTTCGGCCAAGAACACCAGCTCCGGACGCTTTTCCTTTACATCGGCAATGAGCCATTCCCAGAAGGGGAAAGGCTTGGTATGAGGGTTGTCGATACGGAAAATTTCCACACCCTTGTCGGCCCAGAACAAGATGATGTTCTCAATTTCTTTCCACAGGGCCTTGTAGTTTTCGTTGTAATAGTCGAAGGGATAAATATCCTCGTACTTCTTGGGCGGGTTTTCCGCAAACTTGATGGAACCGTCCGGTTCGTGGTAGAACCATTCCGGATGGCTCTTCACGTAAGGATGGTCTGGGCTGCAGTTCAGGGCAATATCCAGAGCAAGACGCAAGCCTTTATCACGAGCGGTCTTTGCAAAATGTTCAAAGTCCTTCATGGTTCCCAGTTCCGGGTCCACATCGTAATGGCCACCGTGCTTGTTTCCAACAGCGTAAGGGCAGCCCGGTTCAAGAGGCTTACCCTTCTTGTCCACCTTGGCATGCAAGGCGTTGTTCGCCCCCTTGCGGTTGGTGACTCCGATGGGGTGGATAGGCACAAGGTACACCGTGTCAAAGCCGAGATTCACAATGTAGTCCAGTTGCTTCTCGCAATCCTTCCAGGTGGCGCTCTTCTTGGGATCGGTACCCTGACTCTTGGGCCACATCTCGTACCAGGTGCCTACACGGCTATACGTAGGATCTACACGCAGCTTCATCACAGGAGACTCGGTAGGAACATCCTTCGGTTCAATAGTCCAAGCGCAAATCTTGTACTCGTAGTAGCCGATATTGTTGACCGTAAAGGAGCCTTCCCACTGATCGTTGTCCACAAAGTGCATGGGAGCCTTCTCCCACTTTTTCTTGGACACGTGGCGATAGAAAATCGCCGCATCATACTTCTCGTGGCTGTGGCGGAAAATATCCGCCGTGAGGGTCACGGTGTCGCCGGGCTCACGCTTGAGCATAAAGCGGCCCCCTTCAATTTGGGGGCAAATGTTTTCAATAACCAGATTGTCTTTGAGAGTAGGAATAGTAGCCATAGTAGCTCAAATATAACTACTGGCGATGACCCTGGAACCTCATGCAAAGAATCGCCCCGACCAAAACCATGCAAGTGAGCGCAAAGGACCCACCATAAGAGAGGAACGGCAAGGGTAAACCCGTCACAGGCATAAGCCCGATGGTCATGGCGATATTCACAAGAATATGGAATAAGAATATGGTGGATGCCCCCATGGTAATTAGGGTGATGAAGGGGTCCGAGAAAAGCTTGCAAGTAGAGGTGGCGCGCCAGAGGAATAGGAAATACAGGACGAGTATCACGGCGCACCCCATAAAGCCGAACTGCTCTCCCAACACGCTAAAGATAAAGTCCGTGTGTTCCTCGGGCAAGAACGCCAAGTTGGTCTGGGTTCCATGACCAAAGCCCTTTCCCTTGAGACCTCCAGAACCGATAGCCGTCAGAGATTGCAGAACCTGGTAGCCGTCACCCAAGGGGTCGCTCATGGGGTCCAAGAAGGTATTCACGCGCTTCTGCTGATGGGGTTGCAACATGTTCCAGGCCATGGAACTGGCATAACCCGCAAAGATGTTCACCACCAGAAAGACAATGGTCAATACCTTGGGCAAACGACGACGCACCAGGGAAAACACCACTGCACAGATCAAAAGCCCCCAAAGCACCTGGTAAAGCGTCGTCTGGGAATGGGAGAACAAAACCGACAGAAGCGGGCTGGCTAACAGGAACATGTCCGTCAGGGTTAGCCCCGCAAAGAAAAAGCCCACATAAGTGACCGCAATAAATACCAAGGCCGTACTTAAATCCGGCTGCTTCAACACCAAGGCAAAGGGCACAATAAACAACAGCATAGGTACCACAAAGCTCTTCAATTTGAACAGGCTCACCGGATGCCTAGACAGCCAGTAAGAAATCGTAAGTAGGTAGGCAATCTTTGCAAACTCTGAAGGCTGCAACTTGAAAATGCCAAGGTCAATCCAACGACCAGCGCCCTTCACCACATCACCGGCAAAGAAAAGCACCACCACAAGCAGCACTAGGGATGCCGCATACATAGGCACCACCATCCTCTTGAGCCAATCTAGCCGCAAAAACACAATGCCTGCCGCAATGGCACTACCGCACACAAAGTAAATAATCTGCCTAAACCAGAATGTTTCGTAAAAAACAACCTTCTCGTTGTTGGTGGCCGAGTATACCAATAGTACGCCACAAACCATAAGGCAAAGGGTCAAGAAAAGGAAGAACCAGTCTACCTTCAGGCTCTTGTCCAGAAAACGACCTGAACTCATTTCTTGTCCTCCTTCCCGAAATAGGCCATCAGCACCTTACGGGCAATAGGGCCAGATACGGCACCACCGCCACCTGCAGCTTCCATAATCACAGCCACAGCAATTTCAGGATTGTCAAGAGGCGCAACCGCTGCATACCAGGCATGGGTTTTCTCCCCCTTCTTCCATTCACCAGAACCAGTCTTAGCGCCAACACGAATGTCAGGCACACGACCACGCTTTCCCGTTCCTCCGGGGTGGTTCACCACAGAATCCATGGCGGCAGTCAATATGCGATGAGTCTCGGACTTCATCTTACCGGAACGCACGATTTCCGGTTCGTATCTCCGTACCACATTCCCTTCGTTATCCCGCAATTCCTTCATAAAGTGCGGGCGGTACACACCCTTATTGGTTGCGAGAGAACCAATCAGAACCGCCTGCTGCAAGGGCGTTACAATCTGGCCCTGTCCAATGGACAGGTTCAAGATAAGCCCCCTGGCCCAACGCCAACCCAAGCGTTTGTTGCGCTGATTAAACGACACGGAATCCGGAAGCCAACCGCCCTTTTCACCGGGAATGTCTACGCCAAGGGGTTTCTCACCCAAGCCAAAGCGCCTACCAAATTCGTTGATACGGGCCATATCTATATCCAGGCCGGCCTGGTAGAAAAACACGTCGCAACTCAGGCGAATGGCATTCACCACGTTCAAATTGCCGTGAGAACCCCAGCATTTCTGGTAACGGGCGCCATACTGGAAACCACCCGTGCAAGACTTAGGATAATGTTTGAACTCTGAAAGCACTCCGTATTCCAATCCCGCCCCAGCTGTCACCAATTTAAACACCGATGCCGGCGGATATGTTCCCGAGATGGCACGGTTCGTCAAAGGACGTAGTGAATCCAGAGCCACTTGGGCCCAGCCCCTATTGCGTTCACGCTTTTTCAAGGAAAAGATATTCGGGTCCAATCTCGGGGAACTCACCATAGCGAGGATTTCACCGTTTCTTGGATCAATAGCCACCAGGGCTCCGCGAGCCGTATCCGGAATGGCCTCTTCCGCTACCTTCTGCAATTTCAGGTCGATGGTCGACACCAGATGGAGTCCAGGAATAGGAGCCTTGCTGTCCACCCCTTTCACCAGACCGATTTCACGACCGGAGGCATTCACCTCCACCACCTTCACACCATTCGTACCGCGGAACTCCTGATCATAGAACTGTTCTAGACCTTTCTGACCGATACGGTCACCCTGGGAGTAATTTTCGTACTCCGGTAACTTCAACTGCTCTTCTGAAATCTCGCTGGTGTACCCAAGCACATGGGATGCCAGGGTTCCATAGGGATAGTCCCTGCGGGATTCAATCAGCGTTACAACACCAGGCAGCCTCTCGGAGTGTTCTTCTATGATGGACACCTGTTCCGGGGATGCGTCTTCCAGAATGCGGATGGGCCTGTTCTTTATCCAGCGTGTCCGCTGAAATGCCGTATCTAAGGAAAGGGAATCAAACACCCTCTTGCCATCCTTGTCCACAATGCTGAGCAAAGCGTCAAAGACCGAGTCACGGCCCGCCTTTTTCCTAGGCAGACTTAAAGCTGATAGAGCTATCTGATATGAAGGCCTGTTTCGAACCAGCACTTCACCGTTTCTGTCATAGATAAAGCCCCGCTCCGCCACCAACTCTACGCGACGCAGGCGGTTGTTCTCCGAGCGCTGGAAATTTTCATCATAATGGGTGTGCTGCAGGGAATAGAGTCTAAAGAGGAGGATAACAAAAAGCACAAACACAGCGGTCATATAGACCAGCACGTTCCAGTTCCGATTCTGAACACCCTCGTTATCGGACTTGCTAAACATGGCTCTTTTTCTTTTTTCCAGTAGATAGATGGAGATAGATAGCCGCGACAAACAGCGTATAGGCGCATTCCGGAATCGTCTTGGAAAGGAACAGATTGGTAATCACGTCCTTCTCCAGTCCCGTCAAGAAGAAATAAATCATGTCGCACACAAAAAATCCAAATCCAAGGACACCCAACTTCATGGGCAAATTCAAGGTCAAGAAACGTTCCTCCAGCTGGCCAACCAAAAAACCAAGCACCGTCATGGAAATCGCATTGGCTCCGAGCCATTCCGCTGGGCCATATACATCCTGAGTAAATCCCGCAAAGAATCCCCAGAAGCACCCTGCTGCAGGCCCGAACTTGATAGCGATAGTCACAATCATGATAACGATAATATCAGGGCTTGCGCCGAACAGCTGAATCCATTCGGCCACCGTCGTCTGCAATACAAAGCAGACGATAAAAATCAACAGGACTCTTAACCACTTCAAGCTATTCATCTAAAAGTTCCTGCACAACCCATTCGGCATCTTTGCCCATCACAAAAACCTCTTCCAAGGAGGAAAACTCCTGGAAGGGAACTACATCCATCAATTGCATCACTTCCAAGTCAGAGGGGCGAATCCTTTCTACCGTTCCCACGGGTATTCCCTTCGGGAAAATCCCGCCAAGTCCAGAGGTAATCAGGGTGTCACCGACCTTTACACCCGCATGGGTCGGAATCATGGCCGAAAGTGTACGACCATCTACAGATTCCAAGAAGCCCACAACGCGAGTCCTGCGCTCCAGTACAGACAACTTAAGGTTAGGGTCTACCAACAGCTGAACCCTAGAATGGGTCAACGTCGTCTTAGACACCTTTCCCACAAGTCCGTTCATGGAAAACACGGGCATGTTTTCCTTGACGCCCTTCGATGTACCGCGATTGATAACTAGCGTCGTCAGAAAGCGACCGGGATTATGTCCTACCACACGGGCAGTCACAATAGGGTAATCCCACTTGTCATCAAAACGCACCAAGGCGTGCAGTCGGGCAAGTTCCTGCAAAGCCTCGCTAGCGTAATAGGTTTCTTGCCTAAGTCTTGCATTCTCCTCTTTCAGCATCTCATTTTCATGAGCCACCGAACGGAATTCATCTACCGACGAAATCACCAACTGCGCCGGATAGAATATCGATGCAAGAGCCGTAGACACGATACTCTTCTGCGTGGCTTCTGGAGCCTGACGCATAAATATTCCCAGCAGTAGAAAGAATGCAAAGGCAATAATGCCATGCTTCTGCGAAAACAAACCGACAATAAAGCGGAACGCTCTAAGCATCGAGGACCGTTTTCAAAAGGACTAGTTCGACGAAGCTATCAATACCGGGCGATACTTGTCCAAGTCTTCAAGAATGCGGGCAGCGCCCTTGCAGACGCATACCAGAGCCTCATCGATGACATTCACAGAAAGTCCCGTCTCCTTACGGATACGTTCGTCAAAGCCGCGCAGCTGAGAGCCGCCGCCGGTCATGATGATACCCTTGTCATAAATATCTGCAGAAAGTTCGGCAGGCGTCATGCTCAAAGCCTGCTTCACCGCCTCGATAATGGCCGTAACAGGTTCGTTCAGGGCTTCGCGGATTTCAGTGCTGTTGATGGTCATGGTACGGGGCATACCCGCAATAAAGTCATGACCGCGCACTTCCATAGTCAGTTCCTCTTCCAGCGGGCTAGCAGAACCAATCTGAATCTTAATCTGTTCAGCAGTGCTTTCGCCCACATGCAAGTTGTACATCGTGCGCAAGTAGCGGACAATGGCTTCGTCCATCTCGTCACCGCCAACACGCACGGAGGCATTGCAAACCGTACCGTTTAGGGCAATCACAGCGATGTCAGAGGTACCACCGCCGATATCCACAATCATGTTACCTACAGGGTCTTCTACCGGAATTCCCATGCCCACAGCAGCCGCCATAGGTTCGTGCACCAGATGGACTTCTTTAGCACCGGCCTGCTTCGCCGCATCGATCACGGCACGCTTTTCCACTTCGGTAATGCCGCTAGGTACACCGACCACCACGCGAGGTTTTACCATCCACAAGGGGTACTTCTGCACGCGTTTGATGAAGGTCTGCAAGAGCGTTTCCACCAATTCGAAATCGGCAATCACGCCATCGCGCATAGGGCGCACGGCACGTGTCTCACCGGGAGTGCGGCCCAGCATCTTCTTGGCCTCAAAACCGATGGCAGAAACCCTATTGTTCTTGCTGTCCACAGCAATCACGGTGGGTTCGTTAATTACAATTCCTTGACCTGCAACGTGAACCAGGGTATTGGCGGTTCCCAGGTCTATACCGATATCGCACGAAAATAATCCAAACAAAATGTTTCCCTCTATGTGAAAATTTTGTTAATAAATATAGTATTTAGTGTTTAATTCTTCAGAGTATCCGCCCCAAAGAACAGGACCTTGTAATACCGGTCCCATTGCCGGGCAGACACGTCATAGCGGTACTTCCGCTTTTCGTGGAGAGCCATGTCCTTGTAAATAAAGTAATCCACTTCGGCATAGGCAGAATAAATCTCTGCCTCGGCCCCCGAGAAAAGCCTAAAATCCTTAACCCGGTAATAGGGGGTGTCCAGCAGGGCATCCCTGCTTCCAGCCTTCATGGTCTCCGCTACCATGAACTTCAGGTCCTCCTGAAGGTATGCTTCCAGCTTCTTCTCTATTCGGTCTGTCCGTTCAGAGCAACCGGCAAACACCAACGCGAATGTGACAGCAAAGAGTAAAAATTTCATGCTAAAAATTTAAAAATTCCACACTTCACATTCCCCATTAGTCACAAAAAAAAACGCCCCCATGGCGGGAGCGTCTTCAAGTCCTGTTACAAACAAATTAGCAAATACTAGAAGGAGTAAGTTGCAGAGATTCTGGAGAAGATTCTGCCTTCACCCTGGAAGGGGTTGCGGAACAGCAGGTCTTCAGCGACAGTCACGTCAATCTTCAGCTTTTCTTCGATGTTGATACCGAAACCAAAGCCCACGTGGTCATCGGCAGTGCCATCGGCCAGGGGGTTCGTGCTGAAGAAGTTTCCGTCATCACGGCAAATGCCATGACCAGTGGTGTTCTTTTCATTCACGTCACACTGGGTATAGAGGATAGACTTCTGACCGCCAACACGGATTACGAACCAATCCCACCAGATGTTGCGTTCAATACCGAAGGTAATCATGCCGCCGATATCGGTACGCTTGTCCCAATGGGGGTGATCTTCACCCTGGGAGTCATAAACGGACTCGCCAGTCTCATAGTCATAGTACCAGTCGTGAGCTTTCAGCTTGTTCCAGACGAAGTCGGCACCCATCCAGAAGAAGCCACGGTCCAAGGCCACATTGATGCCGAGGCCGGCCTGGGCGTGCTTGTCCTCGATACCAGGAGCCTGCATCAACTTCATAGAGAAGGCAGGCACCAATTCACCGTCCAGGGCGTCCAGCGTAAAGAATGCGCGGGACTTGGCCAAGAAGGAGAAGTCTCCATCGTCGAAGAAGTTCAGGTGTTCCGGACCATACTGGATACGGGCCAAACCAAAGCTGAACTCAAAGTCAATATTGCTACCGAACTGCAGGTTCAAGCCACCATCGGCCTGCACAGCAGAAGCGTAAGCACCATCTTTTACCTGGTAGTCACCGCTTTCCGTCTTGTCGCCACCGTCCTGGTGGGCAATGTAGATATGCAAGCCCCAAGCGTCGCCGTTAGAAAGGGTGCCGCCCAAGAAGCCATCGAAGTTGGTCACCGTTTCAGGAACCGCAGTGGTGTCGCCAGAGGTTTCACCCACAACCTTCGTGGGGAAATAACGCATCAGGTCGTTGTTGATACGGCCGAACAAGCCACCGATAGAGAGACGCGGATCCGGATTGTTCTCGTCACCCAAGGACAGTGAGAAAATACCACCGAAGTTCGGATGCTGCGGGTCCATATTCGTTCCCGTAGCCACATCCTGGGTATAAGGTCCGAATTCACCAATCAAGTAGTTCGGATACAAGTTGATGTTTGCAGCATTGTCGAAAATGCTCACGTCATCCATAATGTAGGTAGTGTTCTTGCCCATGGATTCCACACGGGCGAAGGTTGCAAATGCAGACCCCACGCCGAGGACGCCGAAGGAAAGACCTACTGCAGCAGCTGTTTTAAAGTTCATTACAGGACTCCTGTTGAAATATCTGCCATAAAGTTAAATATATTCTTTGAAAAACGCAACATAAAAATGAAAAAAGACCGTGCTTTTCGCACGGCCTTTTTTAGCATGACGCTAGACCTGAATTATTCAGAGAAGGTGAACGGAATGGTTACCGTGGTGTTACCGGACTTCACCTTGCTGAACTTCGGTAACCTTACCCTGGAATCCCGGTTTCTTCTTCAGGAACTTGTTGTAGATGTGGCGCAGACCCGGAGTACGCTGACGCACAACCTTCATGATGTCTGCAGCGGAACGAGATCCACCACCGGCACCCATGTCGATATCGCGTTCAGACGGAGTCTTGATGGAGCCCTTAGCCTTAGTAGCGATACCACCGCCACCACCGCCAAGGAGGCCAGCCAGGCCGTCACCGATACCACCGGAACCGCCTTCAGCGTAACCTTCGTTGAAGCCACCATCAGCCTTACCACGACGGCCACCGAGAACGGTCTTACCCGTAGTCTGGAGACCAGCCACGTCCTTCAGAACCTTATCGATGTCCTTAGTGAACTTCTGGTTCTTCATCAGGTCGTAAGCTGCGGCACTAGCATTCTTGGTCTGAGCAGTGAGGAGCTTAAGCACACCGCGAGTCTGGGGAGCGTTGGGCTGACCCTTACCACGGGGCTTACCACCACCACCAGCCTTCTTACGAGGCTTCTTGGGCTCTTCTTTCTTCTTCTCTTCCTTCTTTTCTTCCTTCTTTTCGTCCATCACCATGGAAGCGGAAAGGTCGGCAGCTGCAGATTCTTCGAAGATCACTTCGTCAACCACAGCTTCGTACATGGAAGCCCACAAGGAGAAGGCAAGAGCGACAATCAGGGAGATACCGGCGATAGCACCCATCTTCTTGTCGGATTCCGGCATCAGGGACGCTACTAACGGATCTACTGGAGCTTTTTTCTTAGCCATAGTTATTCCTCCCCGCCGTTCTTCTGCATCACGGCAAATGCGATGTTCGTGTATCCGGCAAAGCCACAAGTGGCCATTACCTTATACATGGCATCGTACGGGATGTTCTTGTCGATCTGGACAATGATATGGCCAGCTTCATCAGCCGGAAGCCCCATCTTCAGGTTGTGTTCCTGTTCGATAGCGCGACGGTCTTTCAGAACGTCGTTCACCTTTTCGACCAAGAGGTCTTCCTGACTGAGGACATCGGGTGTCGGCACCACCTTTTCATTATCCACGATAACGTACGCATTATCGACCACCACCGTCAAGGAAACTTCAGTAGGCTGAATCTTGGAGGTAGAGATCGGAAGAATCAGGTTTTCGGCCTGAGTCAAAAGCTGACCTTCGGCGTCCAGGTTCTTAATCATGAACACCAGAATGATGGTCATCATGTCCATCATGGACGTGAGGGAGAAAGGTACGTCTTCACTAAATTTACGAGTTCTTCTAGCCATGATTAACCTCCCAACTTAGCAAGTTGAATCTTCACGAAACCGGCTTCCTTGGAACGGTCCATGAGCTGAATGATCTTGTCAAATTGAGTATCGTCGTTAGCCACGATGATAATGTTATCCACGTCTTCGAGGTCGATAAACTGAGTGTGAATTGCAATCAGGTCCTTCGCAATCAGGTCGTAAGCGGAAAGCGGGTAGATAAGGGTCTTAGCGGCCACATCCGGTTTCAGAGTACGAGCAGAGTTAGGCGTAAGGGTAGCGAGGGTCACGCCTGCACCGGGCTTCTTGAGAGCCGGAGGAGGAGTGAGGCCAAGAGTGCCTTCGCCAGGGAGTGCGAGGAAGCTGTTGTTTCCATCGACATAAGCACTGTCAGCAAGGGGTTCTTCGGCGGATCCACCATTGGTGTAAAGTGCCCAGATAACCTTGCCGGGATCTTCTTCAGATTCCTTGTTGATTGCCCAAAGTTCGATGTTCTCGATTTCGTAAAGATATTTCTCTTTATCCATCTCAGAACCATCTTTGCACTTGGGTCCGTGTCCACTTTCAACTGTTGACTTCACATCTTCCACAGAGTGAGTAATCAGTTTGGCATCGGACTTGCAGCGGAACGTCCACATTTCCTTGAAATAGACGTTGGGCTGGAAACCACCACGAGCACCGATCACGAGATAATCGCTGGTAATCGCGAGGGAAAGGTTCAATGCCTGCTGGTCGGGCTCCGGAGGAGTGTCGTTGTCCATCTGCATCATAGAACGTTCAGGCAGATTGACTTCAACAATAGCCAGCTTGGAGAAAGCGGTCATGGACAAAAGCATAGGAATAAGAATCGTGAACAAGCCCATCGCCGGCAACAGGTCCGGTTCTTCTGGCTTGGCGGGTTTCTTAAGTTGTCTTGCCATGTTTTATAACTCCGTTTAATTAAAAACTCTCAGTTGAAATTAGGAGAGGGAGTTGATAATCTTGAGGCCCTTTTCTTCCATTTCCTGGATCAGGCGTTCGGAGTTCATGTTGAGAAGGCCCACGAGCACCAGAAGAGGCACGGCGGAGAGAAGTCCGAGGAGCGTAGTACCCATAGCGATAGCGATACCGTCGGAAAGAGCCTTAGCACGTTCAGAAGCGGGTTTGTTAGCCACAGCATCGAATGTGAAGATCAGACCGTAAATCGTACCCATCAGTCCGAGCAAGGTAGAGATGGAAGCCATAACCTGGATAACGCTGATATAACGAGTAAGACGAGGAGCTTCAGTCAGGAATACGGCATCGCAAGCAGCCTGCATGGTGTCGCGGCCACCGGCGCGGGTGCTAACGATAGCAGCCATCACGCGGGCAATGGGGAGGTTGGTCTTGTTGGCAAGGCCAAGAGCTTCATCGAACTGCTGAGAGCTGATGAGCTTACCGAAGTCGGCCAAGAACTTGGCGCGGCCCTTGGAGCTCTTCACCATGATATAGACGACACGTTCGATGGAGAAGCCCAGACCGATCATGAACACGACCAGGATGATCCACATGAACTGGTAACCATCAGATTCAGGGCTGAAGGATTGAAGCATTTTAGACATTAGTGTACTCCTTTAGAGTTGTTTTTTGGTTTGTTTTTTGAATTCCTGCGTTCATATTTATTTTTTTTAAAGCATTTTTGGGCTGTCAAGGCTGTAAAACTTTATTTACAGCACCTGAATCGCCCCAAAAGCTCTAAAAGGCGAGGGAACCCTATGAACAAGGTTCCCGTAAAATTGTTTTTACCGCACTACTTTTTCTTCTTTCCCTTCTTTTTCGGGGCAGGAGCAGCAGCCGGGGCGGCCTCGGGTTCAGCACCAGATTCAGAAGCGCCTACTTCTTCACCTGCAGCACCGGCAGCGGAGGGAGCCGGGGCCATCTGAGCCTTCAGTTCAGCCAATTCAGCCTTCAACTTTTCTTGTTCGGCCTTGGCTTCCTTGATAATGTCGCGGTAGGTAGCGAGCTTCTCTTCCGGAGTCATGACTTCGGACTTGGAGATCTGCTCGATACGAGCCTTGGTCTTGAAGTATGCCGGGTCGGCAAACAGTGTAGACGGGTCAAATTTTTCGATCTTGGTGTTCAAGGTCTCGTTGTTTTCATCCATCTGCTTCAAGAGTTCGAACAACTTTGCAGTCCACTGGTTGTCGATACCATAGTGGGCCGAAGCCTTAATACCGGTGGCACACACAGGTACGGCAGCCTGCTTTGCAGCGTCGGACTTGTTGTTAAGTTCTTCACGGTAGGCTTCCAAGTCTTCGTGAGCCATTTCAATAGCGTCTTCCTTGACTGCGCCTTCGTATTCCACGTATTCCTTCACGATGGCAGCAGAGTCAGGCAGAGGAGCATTGGCGAAGGCATCGGCCACTTCGGCGAACACAGCGCACTGCTGGTAGTACATCTCAATGTAACCTTCTTCAGCCTGGACCACGTCCTGGTTGTAGAAGCCCTGGTCACGAGCAAGGTCGATGTTCTTCTGGAAGATCGGACGAGCCTGATCGTAGTAGGGAGGCAGCTGCTGCACGATGGTAATACGTTCAGCAAACATTTCTTCTTCGCCCTTGGCGCTCTTTTCCTGTTCACGAACCTTGGTGGCCATGACCACGAAGAGCATACCCATCTTGTTAGTAGCACGGAAGGTCCACTTTTCAGAAGCGTAAGACGCAGACTTGGAGTAGTGACCCATGGCAGCCTGCAGGATTTCCACCAACTTCTTGATGGTTGCGGCCTTTTCCTTTTCCTTGCCCTTCAAGACATAGGGTTCCATCTTATTGTATTCATGTTCGCCCAAGTAGAAGGCTGCTTCAGCAGGAACACCCGGATCGGCGTTCTTAATCTGCAGACCGTACTTGTCGTAGTTCTTGAGGGTCTGGTCGTAATCAGCGACGGCCTTGTCCTCTTCCTTAAGTTCCATGTAGGCACGAGCGGCACCGATGTAAGCAGCAATCAGCTTTTCCTTATCTTCGGTGTAGTTCTTGATGAAGAAGTGGTATTCCTTAGCAGCGTCTTCCCACTTCTTGGCGTTGCCGTAAGCCACAGGAATGCTGAAGGCAGCATCCAGAGCGTAAGTGCTCTTGGGATAGTCGTGGACCAGGTCCTTAGAGCAACGGATGGCTTCGTCGGTCATCTGGGCTTCGTCATAGCTCAAGCAGGCGCTATACAGGAAGCTCGGAGTACGTTCATCCTTGGGGTAACGCTTGTAAGCCAATTCGTAGGTCACAGCAGCCTGCTTCTTGTCCGGGATGGAGTCGAAGGTCTGGGCAGCAAAACCGATAGCCTGGAAAGCCATAGAATCTTGCGGGAAGTTGTTCGTGATGAACAGGAAGGTCTGAGCAGCCTGACGGGGGTTACCGGCCTTCTTGTAGTTGCTAGCCGCACGCAAGATACCCTTAATAGTAAGAGAAGAAGATGCGTAGCTCTTGGGAAGCATCATGAACGTTTCGGCAGCCTGTTCGTTCTTGTTTGCCTTTTCGTAAGCAACACCAGCTTCGAACACAGCCTTGTCAGCGAAGGAGACCAGCGGGTAGCGCTTCACGAGAGCCAAGTAAGCAACAGCACCTTCTTCGTAGCGCTGGGCCTTAACAGCCTTTTCAGCCTTCTGGAAGAGCACGGCTGCGATAGCCTTCTCAATTTCCTTTGCCATAGAGTCGTTCTTAGTGGCCTTCACATCGTGGTACTGCTTGTACAACCATTCGAATTCCACCAAGGCTTCATCCAGCTGGTCAGATTCCAGCAAGGACTGAGCCAACATACGGCGAATCAGCAAAATGTACTGGTGATCCGGATAGCGCTGCACCAGGTCGCGCAACACAGTCACAGCAGTCTTGTACTGCTTAGCTTCGTAATGGACAATGGCAGCGTTATAAGCAAGTTCTGCAGCTTCCTTGTTCTGACCGAACTTGGCCATATACTTGTCAACCTGAGCAAAGTAAGCCTTGGTTTCTTCGCCCTTATAGGCCTTAGTAGCATCTCCGCCATACTTCTTGGTCTTGGCGGCTTCGCGAGACTGGTCCATCATGAGCACAGCGTTGTACGCGGCTTCTTCTTTCTTCAGGAGTTCCTTATCACCCATGGGACGACGTCCGTAACGGGTAGTATCGGAATCCACAATCCAGTTGAACATCTTGGCAGCATTTGCAAACTGTTGCATTTCCTGATAAACGAGGGCCAAGTTGATGTGGACCCTGTATTCATCCCAAGACGGTTCCTTGGCGTAGCGCTTCAGGAATGCTTCGTAAGCCTTGATGGCTTCGGCATACTGCTTCTTACCGGCTTCAATATCACCTTCCTTAGTGAGCTTGGCAGCACGGGCATGGTGATACTGCGGAATGTCGAGCATAGCGCCACGGATTGCGGTCTCAGCATTCTTCACCGATTCAGGATACTTCTGGTTCTTCTTGTACCAAGAAGAGTTGCGGTCATAACGCTTCACCACAGTGTAACGGTGCTTCTGAGCGTCTTCGAACTTCTGCTGGATGATGAGAATTTCGATCATGGCGATGTCCGCAAGAGGAGCATCGATGTAATCGGGGTTAATGGCCATCAAGCGCTTAAAGGACTGAACAGCTTCTTCGTTACGGTCGTGGTCCTTGTTCTTCATACCGATACGGTAGTACACGGAATCCTTGAAGGGAACCTTCTTGTCTTTCAAGAAGGCTTCGGCTTCGGCGACACCACCACCTTCCAAGTCAGAGAAGGAGGCTGCCATGAAGTCCATAGCTTCAGCACGGAGGTCGTTGGGGTATTTACCCTTGTCGGCACCGATGATGTAGTCATAGTACTTGACAGCTGCGGTTTCGTATTCGGCAATGTTGTAGTAAGATTCAGCCAAGTGATACATTGCAAGGGCGGCTTCTTTACCCGTCAAGTTTTCAAAGCCGGTCACCTTCTTATAGGCTTCCACGGCGTCGCGGAACTTGCGGTTCATGAAGTGGTATTCGGCCATACGGAGCCATGCCTTAGGCACAAGACCGTTATCCGGGAAGTTGCGGACCAAGCGTTCACGAAGGCGGAAAGCCTTTTCGTCTTCGCCACTAGCTTCTTGCACAGCGGCAGCCTGGTACAGCACCATAGGAGTCTTGCTTTCCTTGGGATACTTGTCAATGTATTCCAAGAAGTAGCCCAAAGACTTCTGGTGGTCGGCCTTGGGGAACTTGTCGATGTCAGCGCACTTTGCCGGCTTGTTGTCGCGGTCGGCGCACCATGCCACATCTTCTTCGTACTGGGCCTGCTTATCCAAGAAAAGCTTTTCTTCCAACTGGAACTGGTAGTGACCCAACTGCTGCAAAGCAGAAGCGCAACGGGCATTCTGCTTACCCTTACAATTGTTCACCTGCTTTTCCCACTGCTTAATAGCAGAGCGCATGCCTTCTTCGTCAAGTCCGCCGGAGCGGCAGGCCTGAGCGGCCTGGTTCTTGAGTAGTTTATAGGAATTGGCGCATTCCTTGTACTTGGCAGAGCCCTTTTCCATGGACTTACATTTTGCCAAGAGTTTCTTTGCTTCTTCAGTCTTATCCTTACAGGGATCGGAAGCGGCGAAGGAGGTTCCCACCAAGGAGAGGACCATCGCCGTTAAGAGTAAGATTCGTTTCATTATTCTCTATCCACCTATAATTTCTTTTAAGAGGGATAGACCCGGATTATTCCAGGTCCTCCAGGTCTTCCAGTTCTTGTGCAGCACCGGAGCCACCAGCACCACCGGCCATCTTGGTCTTCACAGTAGCCAGAGTAAAGCCGGCGTCGTCCAAGATACGCTTACGGTTGGATTCAAAGCGGTCACTCTGAATGGACTTCTGCGTAAATGCAGCGTAGTCTTCAATGGCCTGGTTGGCCTTGTCAAAGTCGGGCTTCAAAGCTTCACGCTTGCTTTCCACACGAGGCGTGGGCAGCTGACGGGCAAGGTCAAGAGCCTTGACCTGCACAGAGTCGAAGTCGCTCTGCATGGCTTCGTATGCCTGACGTGCACTATCACGGGCAGCCACAGAAACCACCGGCTGTTCAGTACGCTTTTCAGCCTGTTCCAAAGACTTCACGGCCTTGTTGTAGTCCTTCTTGATGAAGTAGCAGTAACCCTGAACCAGATAGGCTTCGGAAACCAGGAAGGATTCCGGCAGGTTGCTGATAATCCAGTTAGCGGGCTTCAGGGCTTCATCGGGCTTGTTCACCTTGAGGAAGGACCATGCAATACCCAGCATAGCTTCGTCGTACACGGGAGAACCCGGTTCCACCTGGCCGTACATCTGGGCGGCGGCAGCCACATCGGGCTTTTCACCAGAGAAGTAGATATGGCCGAGCTTCACCTTGGCAGCATCCTGCAGGTCGCGTTCAGACTGGTTGGAAACCGGCTGTTCCGTAATGTCGCGGAAGCAGTTTTCAGCTTCTTCCCACTTGCCCATGCGGCTGTAGGCGATACCCATGGTATAACGGGCGTAGAAGTAGTTGGCGTTACCGGGGAGAATGGCAGCGAGCAGGTCTACAGATTCCTGGTAGAGGCCCTGTTCGAACTTAATCTGACCGGCAATATAGTCAGCGTCCGCCTTCACGTCGCTCTTACCAAACACCTGAACGATGTTCTGGTACTTGGCCATAGCGTCGGTGTACTTGCCTTCCTTATAGTCGATGTTCATCAACTGGAAGTGGTACTTGGCATTCTGTTCCGTTCTGGGATAGCGCTTGATAGCGTCTTCGTAAACGGCACGAGCAGCCTTGTGCATGCGGAGGTTTTCAAAGGATTTTGCCTTGTAGAAGGCGGCCTGGTCCACCAAGTGGAATGTGGGGTACTTGGTCTGAACCTTACCGAAGGCATAGGCAGCTTCGAGGAACTGACGGTTCAAGTACAGACGCATAGCGGCGCGGTAGTCGTTTTCAGGCTCGATCTTCAAGCGACGGTATCTTTCTTCGCCAATCTTCTCTTCACGAGTGTCGCCGAAGCGGGTAGTGAGCTTCACAGCCCAGATAAAGCCGCGGTTCTTCTTGGCATAAAGGTCATCGTGAGACATTTCCAAGTCAAGCTGCAGGTAGCGGAAGAAGCTAACGTCCTTCACGTTAACCGTAGCACCGGCAACCGGGTAGCCTTCCTTCGTGAAGCGAAGACGGACACCAAGGTGCGGGGACAGGTAATAAGTCAAAGTGAAGCTTTCTTCCAAGTTCATGCCCTCGCCACCTTCTTCATCGTCGTGCATCACGTCGATGACAGAAAGTTCGGCCTTGGCCTCGAGAGCGCGGTTGAGTCCGCGGTAGAACAAGGAGAAGTTCAAGTTGGCCGGAATCTTATAGGCTTCGCTTTCCGTGAAGAGGACCACTGTAGGAGCGTCCTTTTCGGCGGTGCTGATAGCGGGCTGCAGTGCGTTCTGCAAGGCAATACCCACAAACAGGTCACCATACTTGGAAGTCGAAAGCGGGTTCCAGCTCACACCGATGTCAGCGCCGAAGGTCATGTGCTTGACTTCATCGAATTGGTTGATGTAAAGAACCGAGATGTCAAGACCGACAGCAACACAGTGCATCAGGTTGTACGAATAACCCAGCAAGAAGGCGAATTCGTCGTAAGACTTGCCGCCGTCAATGGAAGCACCGTTCTCGAAGAAAGAGAAACCGATGGTGTGCTTGTAATCCATGGGGTAAGCCAAGCTCACGTATTCCTGGCTAGCTTCGCCACTGATGGAACTAAAGAAGGCAGCACTTACTTCCAGCTGGTCCGTCATAGCGATTCCAGCGGGGTTCACATACATAGCAGTGTTATTACTACCAAATTCACCGAACCAGTCGTTTTGCTGGTACTTGTGCGGGGAGTAGACTGCTTCTGCGTGCAAAGCACTTGCAGCCACTGTAAGTCCAAGGACTGACGTTTTGATGAAACTAGTACGCATCATCACCTACTCCTTTACTTGATATCCGTGCGCTTGAATTCGATACGACGGTTCTGCGCACGCCCTTCGGGGGTTTTGTTGGAGGCCACCGGCTTGGTATCACCCATACCGGATGTTGTAATACGGCTTTCGGAAATACCTTTCTCGACAAGGAAGTCCTTCACAGCTTTAGCACGGTCGGCGGAGAGCTGCATGTTCTTGGCCTTGTTACCCTGGTTATCCGTGTGGCCTACGATTTCAAACGTAGCGTCGGTAAAGGTTTCCATGATGTCCACCACCTTCATGAGAGAGATGTAGGAATCCTGAGTGATGGTTGCCTTACCAGATTCAAAGTTCACACCTTCAAGCACAAAGACTTTCTTAGGCGGCTGCGGCACTTCGTCCGGGCATCCGTCATCGTCCTTGTAGTCGTTGATGGTTTCGGGCTGTTCGGGGCACAGGTCAACGCTCTTACAAACGTGAGCGAAGTTGGCCTGCATAGCCTTGGCTTCAACCCAAGGATCGCAAATACCGTCGCGGTCATTGTCGGCATCCGGGCAACCATCGTCATCCTGATAGCCGTCAAAGTCTTCACCTTCTTCGGGGCAGTTATCTACACCGGTACAAACAGATGCGTATTTGTCTGCAAGACCTTCTTCAGAAACCCAAGGATCGCACATGCCGTCGGCATCAGAGTCCGGGTTACGGGTCTCTTCAACCTCTTCCGCTTCCTTCTCAATCTCCGTAGCAGTAAGGCCGATATCCAGCTTGCCCTTTCCACGCTTGAGCATCGGCGAGGTGGACTGGCAGTAGAAGTTCGGCTTCGAAAGAGAGTGATTGATGAACTTCGGATCAAGGGAAACGTTGGTGCGGTTCACCTTGATGAACTGGTTGAAGGGGTAGTAGTTCTTGTAGATGTTGTTGTATTCCACCTTCGTCTGACCGGCAGCCGGGTCGGCAAACACACCGTAGTAGTGGTTTTCCATGAAGATGTTGTTGGTGGCAACAACGTTAGTGGGGCCCTTCAGAGCAAGGCCAGAGTAGCCATTGCGGAGCACCACGTTCTGTTCGATGGAAGCATCCAGGGCCTTTGCACCCCAAGCGAGGATGCCGGACCAGCGGTTCCCGTACACCACGTTATTGCGGAGATGAGGCAGGGAGATGAAGGCACCGATACCCGTAGCCTTGTTATCCAACACGTAGCAGTGGTGGATATAGGGGGCGGCGTTTTCACAAAGGATACCTTCGAGACCGTTCCTGATAGTGAAGTGCGACATCTCGGCGCCCGAAGTACCCATGACGGTCGGACCATTTCGACCACCATCGATAATCGTCGTGAGCGGGTCTTCACCTTTCAAGACCACGTCCATCACCAAGGTAATGTTTTCGTTGTAGGTGCCACGCTTAACCAAGATGGTATCGCCAGCATCCGCATTGCCAAGAGCATCGGCAATCTTTGAGTAATCGCCAGGCACATTGATATTCTTTGCCATGGCGGTTCCAGAAAGAAGCATCGCCCCGGCCGTAATTAAGACCAGTTTCTTTAGGGTCATACTGCTACGTTTCTCCAATCATAGAACACATAAATTCGTTTAACTTTATCATTTGCCAGAACTGACAAACATAAACCCAGATGGGAATATACCTCAAAAAACGGGTTTAGTCAAACCAATTCCGCGAAAAAACGCCTGTTTTCGCGTGGAAAAGGCCCAATGTCAGTCCTATGCAAAGCAAAAATTACGATTCAGGGGCTTGGGATTCCTTCCCTTCCTCCTTCTTCGCCCCCTGGATGGACACGCGAATTTCCTGACAGGTCTTCTTGATGTCCTGCAGAACCTTGCGGGCACGGGTGCCGGCGGACTTGTTACCGCGCTCGAACTTTTCGTACTCGCGCTTGAAGTTTTCGACTTCCTGTTCAAGGTCATTTACTAAGCTCATAATAGAACTCCCATAAAAAAGATGCTTTCTGGAAAATAAATAAAGTTTTTGATAAAAATTCGCCATTTTGTAAATTTAATGTTACATTAACGAATTATTACACGATTTTTTATCATTTCAACACTTTATCAACAATCTGATAACATCCAGAGCCGTTCCAGAGCAGCCTCGCCTTTTCGCCCAATTACCTCAGAAAAGTCATTTACGAACATTTTTATGTGAGATTCTATAACATTTTTTTCATCGATTTGGGCCTTTTCCTGGATGAAGGATGTTACCATCTCATCCCTCGCCCAAGCCATTTTCAAACTCACGCGAATCTCCGATTCGATTTGTGCAATCACTTCTCGTGAAAAGTCCTTCCTGGCAACAGCTATTCCCAGCGGAATGGGGGACTGTGTTTCCTGTTCCCAGAAAGCCCCTAGATCCTGTAACAGATGTAGACCATCCTGCTTCCAGGTGAAACGATGCTCATGAATGGTCAC
>CACZII010000007.1 GCA_902781185.1 Fibrobacter succinogenes | reverse complement strand
CTGTCTTCGGGCATGTCATACTTGTTTGCGAGGAACAGGCGGCGTGTGGCGCGGTACTTGATGCGGCGGCGGACTTTTTCTACCTGGACCTGGGCCACGCTGTCGGCGTAGGCCTGGATGTCGGGGTCGATGGTGCTATAGATGGAAACACCATCGGCATAGAGGGAATTTTCGCCGTACTTCTTTTCCATGTACTTGCGGATTTCTTCGTAGAAGTAGAGGCCTGCGCCTTTTTCCTCTTCTTTTTCGGCCAAGGTGATGGGGGTGTCCACATACTTGCGGTAATCTTCCTTGCTGATGTAGCCCGCATCCATCATGGCAAACAGCACGGTATTGCGGCGCTCAAGGGAGGCCTTGGGGTGCCTGTCGGGGCGGTAGGCTTCGGGGCGCTGGAGCATGCCTGCCAGCACGGCCAGCTCCGGGATGGTGAGGCTGTCTAGCGGTCGGCCAAAATAATACTTGCCTGCGGCCTGGAAACCGTAGTTACCGGCAGACAGGTAAACCTCGTTCATGTAGAATTCGAGAATCTCTTGCTTGGTGTAGGTCTGCTCGATACGGATGGCCGTCATGGCCTCCTTGATCTTACGGGAAATGGAGCGCTCCGGAGTAAGGAACAAGAGTTTGGTGAGCTGCTGAGTGAGGGTGGAGGCACCGCGGAGTTTCTTGCCGCTGGAGACGCTTTCCATAATGGCGGAGGGAATGGCCCAAACGTTCATGCCCCAGTGGTTGTAGAATTCGCGGTCTTCGGTGGCCATCACGGCGTGGATGGCGTTTTCGGGAATGGAATCGAAACTGACCCATTCGCGACGCTCTACGTAATACTCGTGGGCGATTTTCCCGTTCATATCGTAGATGTTGGTGACCAGCTTAGGGTTGATCTGTTCCAGTTGGGAAAGGGGAGGGAGTTCGGGCAAGAAATGGTTGTAGGTGACGACGACTGCTGTACCGACGAGGATGACCGGTGCAAAGAGGACAAGGAGCCAGAGAATAACTTTTTTCTGGAGGTAGGCACTCTTGAGCTTGGCGAGAGTCTTCAAAATAATGTTTTTAAGCATTTTATATTTCTGCGCGGAACTTGATTCTTTTGCCCAAATTTAGTAATTCTTTCAAGTTTTTTAAACAAAATCCCTTGACATAGGGGCCGATAATGCTATATTTGGGGCACCAATGCGGATGTAGCCCAACTGGATAGAGCGTTTGGCTACGAACCAAAAGGCTCCAGGTTCGAGTCCTGGCACCCGCATAAAAAGGCGATTTACGTAAAGTAAATCGTCTTTTTTTTGTGTTTCCAGCTTCTAGGACGGAGAATCTGGGGCCGTCGTGAGCCTCCGTCCTCGGTATAAACCGAGGACGGAGGCGAGAGTACGAGCCAAACCAGCGTTTTTTTATGAATATAGGCTCGTGCGGTCATAAAACAGCTCCAGGTTCGAGTCCTGGCACCCGCAACTCTTCTGTAATCAAAATTTTATCAAAATTGTATCAATTTGATAAGTATTATTTGCACGATTTTAGGCGTGAATAGGTAAAATTGGCGCCATGACTCATAACCACGACATCTTTTGCAAGGCCTTCCAGAAACTGGTGCTGCGAACGAGAAAGGAGTCGTTTATATCTCAACACCAGTTGTCTCTGGAATCAGGTCTCACGAGACAATTCATTTCCATGATGGAACGAGGAATGTGCATTCCGTCATTCGAAAGTTTTTGTCTTTTGGCTAGGGGTTTGGGTATTTCTCCGGCAGAAATGATGGAGAAATTTCATTCCATTTACGAACGGGAGTATCGTTGTATGGAAGAAAAGCTGAAACAGCTTTCTAGGAGGGACGTCCTGATGGCGGCGGATAAACTTCGCGCTATGGACTACATAAAACAGCTTCATGGCTGATTAATTTTGAAACATTCGAAAGCAATGTTTCATATTTAAACGTTCTAACTAGGGCGAAAACGGGATTTAGGTGGCTTCTCCTCCTAATCAGCAAATCTTTTGCCAAAAAAATCCCATGATTTAAGCCCATTTTCGCATTTTCCATGTTTGGCACAGAAATTGCTAACTGTAGGGCGAAATACAAAAACACTAAAAAAGGAACAATAAAATGATTAAGCCTTTAGCAGATCGAATCGTTGTCAAGCCGGCCGAAGCCGAACAGAAGACCTCCTCGGGTCTCTTCATTCCGGATAACGCCAAGGAAAAGCCCATGCAGGGCAAGGTCGTGGCCGTGGGCCCGGGCCGCAAGAACGACAAGGGCGAAATCGTCCCCATGGAAGTCAAGGTGGGCGACGTGGTGCTCTACGGCAAGTACAGTGGCACTGAAGTCACCGTCGACGGCGAAAACTACCTCATCGTGAAGGAACCGGACGTCATCGCGACGCTCTAATCACAAAAAGTTTTAAATAGAAAGGAATACAAAAATGGCAAAGCAACTCAAGTTTGATGTGGCGGCTCGCGAATCCCTCATGAAGGGCGTGGACAAGCTCGCCAACGCTGTCAAGGTAACTCTCGGCCCCAAGGGCCGTAACGTGATGATCGCCCGCTCCTTCGGTGCCCCGAACGTGACCAAGGACGGTGTGACTGTCGCCAAGGAAGTGGAACTGGAAGACGCCTACGAAAATCTCGGCGCCCAGATGGCCAAGGAAGTCGCCAACAAGACTTCTGACGCTGCCGGTGACGGTACCACCACCGCTACGGTGCTGGCCCAGGCCATCACCCGTGAAGGCCTCAAGAACGTGGCCGCCGGTGCAAACCCGATGGACATCAAGCGCGGCATGGACGCTGCGGTTGACGCCGTCATCAAGGAAATCGGCAAGATGGCCGTGAAGATTAACGGCAAGGAACACATTGCTCAGGTCGCTACCATCTCTGCGAACAACGACCCGGAAATCGGTGACCTCCTCGCCAACGCCATGGAAAAGGTCGGCAACGACGGCGTGATTACCATCGAAGAATCCAAGACTGCAGACACAGTGCTCGACGTTGTTGAAGGTATGCAGTTCGACCGCGGCTACCTCTCTCCGTACTTTGTCACCAACACTGACAGCATGGAAGTCAGCCTCGAAAATCCGTACATTCTCCTGTACGACAAGAAGATTTCTACCATGAAGGATTTGCTCCCCATGCTCGAACACGTGGCAAAGCAGGGCAAGTCTCTCCTCATCATCGCCGAAGACGTCGATGGCGAAGCTCTCGCAACGCTGGTTGTGAACAAGATGCGTGGCACCCTGAAGGTCGCCGCCGTCAAGGCCCCGGGCTTCGGTGACCGTCGCAAGGCCATGCTCGAAGACATCGCTATCCTCACTGGCGGTATGCTGGTTTCCGAAGACACGGGCGCCAAGCTCGAAGATGCTCCGGTCACCGTCCTTGGCCAGGCCAAGTCCATCACCATCACCAAGGACAACACTACGATTGTGGAAGGTGCCGGTGATGCGGCCTCTATCAAGGGCCGTATCGGTCAGATCAAGAAGCAGATTGAAACCACCACCAGCGACTACGACCGCGAAAAGCTCCAGGAACGCCTGGCCAAGCTTGCCGGCGGCGTGGCCGTCATCAAGGTCGGTGCTGCTACCGAAGTTGAAATGAAGGAAAAGAAGGACCGCGTCGACGACGCCATGCACGCAACCCGCGCTGCCGTCGAAGAAGGTATCGTTCCGGGTGGTGGCGTTGCCCTCATCCGTGCCGAAAAGGCCATTGACGCGCTCAACTTCGACAACGCCGACCAGAAGACTGGCGCTGCCATCATCCGCCGCGCTATCGAAGAACCGCTCCGCCAGATTGTGCAGAACGCTGGTCTCGAAGGCTCTGTGGTGGTGAACAAGGTCAAGGAAGGCAAGGATGCCTTCGGTTACAATGCCAAGACCGACACCTACGAAGACCTCATCAAGGCTGGCGTCATCGACCCGGCCAAGGTGACCCGCACGGCCCTCAAGAATGCCTCCTCCATCGCCTCGATGATCCTCACCACAGACTGCGTGATCACCGAGAAGAAGGAACCCAAGCCGGCAGCGCCTGCCATGGACCCGGGCATGGGTGGCATGGGCGGCATGATGTAATCATCGCTGGTCAAGAGAACAGTCATTTTCTCCTTAAAACAGAAACCCGGACCGAAAGGCCCGGGTTTTTGCAATATTGTTCAGGATGACACGTTGTGTCATTTCTTCAGAACTTTGTTCAGCGTGGCCCGCAGGTGGTTCATGCTGGCCTCGTCTAGGTTCTCATAGCGGTAGAAGGTGCCGTCGCTCTGGACAAAGTAGAGCACTGGGATATAGCCGGTGCCATAGGCTGGGCCGAACTTGCTGTTGGCGTCCTGGAATACGGGAATGACGGCGTGGAATTGGTCGATGAACAGGCGGATGTCGTTTTTCTTGATGCCCCCGCTAAGGCCGATGGCAATACCCGTAAGCCCTGCGGATTCGTATTCCTTCATTAAGTCTTGAATTTCGGGGAAGTGGCGCTGGCAGTGGGGGCACTTGGGGCTGAAGTAGTAGATGAGTAGCGGTCGGTTGCTAAAGTGGCTGAACAGGATGCCTGGGTCGTTGATGCCCACCAGGGGCTTGGAAAAGTCCATTTTCATGGGGGCGTGAGTCGTAGAGTCTTGCATCAGCTGGATGTCTGCCATCTTGGGTTCGGCGGCGAGCTGGGCGAAACTAAGTCCTGCGGTTAGGGTCATCAAGGCAAGAATACGTTGGAACTTGAACATAGGGTCTCCTAATACGGTTCTAAAATACGAAATTTACGGCGAAAAAGCACAATGGAAAGAAAAGATTATACATTTTACCCGTGTTTGTACGTTTTGTCATAATCCTGCTGTTGGCGGGGCTTTCTTTTGTGTCCGCACAGGAGAAGCCTGTTTATGACATTCCCCTTCCGAGACAATCGGCCTATACGGGCAAGGGCTTTACCGCAGGACTTGGGGTAGGGGTCTTCGACCCCAGCGGTGAATGCGACTGTCTGGGAATCTGGCAGGGGCAGGCGGATTACTTTTATAATTCGTGGTTCTCGGGAGGAGTGGAAGTTCGTTTTTTCGGTGGTGAGATGGATTCAGAATCATCTCTTCTGTACCGTCGCTACCGCCTGTTTGGCAAACTTCATCTGCCTTTTTCGCGGCTTTCCATGTACCTGTCCCCACTAGTCGGCTTTGAATCTACGGATATTTCGGAGCTTCGCGAGCAGTGGAAGAACGGTTCTAGCAAAGACGATGAGGACGAGGTTAGCGTAGTTGTTGATTCTACGGAGACGAACGTTACCACCAAATGCGAAAAGATGTTCTCCCTGGACGGGTTCTCGGCGGGGTTGGAGTTTGGGATGGGCTACGCCTTTCCCAAGTACGTAGGTCTTTTTTGGGCTATCCACTATGAGCATAACTTTAGCCGTTCCCAGCTCCTGACCATGACCCCCGGTTTGGGCTTCAATTTGCGGAGTGTCTGGGACTGGGCCAACAAGAACACCTATTCCCTGTGGATTACCCTGGAAGGGGGCTTCCAGAGGTATTTTAACAGGGGCGTCCCCGATTGGAATAGGTCGTTAATCCTGGGATTTGTCCTTGGGGTTTGACAAAAAGGCCCTTTTTTCTATATTTGGACCACCGGTTTTTAAGGCCGGAACCCTCCCAGGGCCAATGGTGGACCTGGGCGAAAGACCAAAGGGACTCATTATGAGACAGTACGAAACCATGGTGATTATCGATGCCATGATCTCTGACGACGCCATCAATGCCGAAGTCGAGAACATCGGTGCTATGATCACCAATGGCGGTGGTGAAATTCTCCGCCGCGACGATTGGGGCAAGCGTAAGCTCGCCTATACCATCAAGAAGCGCCAGCACGGCTACTACGTGATTTTCTACTACAAGGCTGAAGCCGCTGTAGTTGCCAACATGGAAGCCGCTCTCAAGCTCAACGAAAATGCTCTCCGCTGGATGACCCTCGTGGATTATCCCATGAGCGAAATCGTTTACAACCAGGATATGGCTCAGTCTACCGAAGAAATCATTCCGGTTGACGCAGAAGAAGGGGAGGCTGAATAATGGCTTTTGAAGATAAGAAACAGGCACCCCGTATCCGCCGCAAGAAGACTTGCTGGTTCACGGAAAACAACGTCAAGTTCATTGACTACAAGGACGAGAAGACTCTCCGCCGCTTCATCTCCGAACGTGGCAAGATCATTCCTCGCCGCATCTCCGGCACCTCTGCCAAGTATCAGCGCATGCTGAACGAGGCCATCAAGCGTGCTCGTCAGATGGCGATTCTCCCCTTTGTTTCGGACAGCGTTCGCTAATAGGAGGAACTAGACTATGGAAATTATTCTTAAGGCCAATGTTCCCCACCTGGGCAAGATGCTCGACGTCGTGAAGGTTAAGGATGGTTACGCCCGTAACTACCTGTTCCCTCGCAAGCTCGCCGTGCGTGCTACCAAGGAAGCTAAGCTCCAGATTGAAACCAACCGTGCCGCCCTCGAAGCCCAGTTCCAGAAGGAACTCGCTGCTGCCGGCGACATTGCCGCAAAGCTCGCCGAAATCTCCGTCAACCTGGAACGTAAGGTTGTGGAAGGCGAACGCCTCTACGGTTCTGTCACTGCAGGCGACATTGCCGAAGCTATCACCAAGGCCGGCGTCAAGATCAGCCGCGCCCAGGTCCAGCTGGACGAACCCATCAAGCAGCTCGGTGTCTACACCGTTGCTATCAAGGTGTTCAGCGACGTGGAAGCTCAGGTCAAGGTTTGGGTAGTCGCTGAAAAGGCTTAATTCTCTCGGACTGCTAGAAATCTTAAAAAAGCCGCTCCTGAAAAGGGGCGGTTTTTTGTGTAATTTGCTATCTTATCTATGTATGCGCAAGTTTTCTCTTATCGCCTGTGTGGCGGGCCTTCTGGCAGTTCCTTCTTTTGCCCAGCCTCGTGACCTTTTTGCAGAGTTTGAGGCGGAGACTGAGGCTACCCCCCAGTCCAGCGAGGCGTCGGCCACGGCTCAAAGCTCTAGCTCACAACAGCTCTCGAGCTCCAGTGCCACTGTTGTTTCTTCAAGTTCTGTGGCTTTGTCTAGCTCAGAACAGTCTTCAAGTTCAACTATCTCCGCTCCCGATTCCCTGCAGCAGTCTTCCAGCAGTGCTGTTCTAGACTCCTTGCAGTTGTCCTCTTCTAGCGATATTCCTCAGGATAGTCTTTCCTCTAGCTCCGAAGTATCCTCTAGTTCCGAAGAATCTTCTAGCTCGCAAGTCTCTTCCAGTTCTGTGGAGGTGGCCCAGGTTCCGTCATCCAGCAGTATGAGCCGCAGGGACCTGCTTGGCCCGGTGAAGGTTTCTAAGGTCCACAGTATCGATGAGATGAAGGGCCAGTATAGGAGTCCCCGCAAGGCTCTGTTCATGTCCCTGGTTATTCCGGGTTCGGGACAGCTTTATGTGGGCGGATCGACATTCAATTACGCCCGCGGTGCGGCTTACTTGGCCTTGGAAGCGGCTCTCTGGGGCGGCTGGTATTACTTTACCATCTACAAGTACGACAAGCAGGTGAACAAGTATAAGAAGTTCGCTAAGAACCATTTCTCCATTGGCCGCTACGAATCCCAGATGCGGGATATCTACCTGAATCAGCTTTCCGACGAGACGGAAGAATCCCGTTTTGAGACTCGCTACATGAGTAGCCGCGAAGATTTCTGCAAGGCTATCTATGGAAACGCCAACGCCTCGGGTTGCTACACCAAGGGTAAACTTTTTACCAATGACAAGGCCCACACAGACCGCTTCTCGGTGACGAATCCCTCTAACTTGGGAATAGAAATCAAGAACCAGAAGAATTTCCACGACATGTCCAGCGTTTACCAGCTGATTAGCGAGAAAACCTATGTGCTGGGTTGGGATGATGTGGATTCCGTGGCCCTAGGGCAGAACCTGCATCTGGAAGAGGCCAGCGTGGAATCTATCGTGCCCCTGGGAAAGTCTAAAAACCTTTCCAAGTACCGCGACATGCGTGATAAGGCTAACGACTACGCGGACCTGCAAATCTGGTTCTTTGGGGGAATTATCCTGAACCATCTGGTATCCGCCGTAGATGCGGCCTTTGCGGCCAACGCCCATAACAAGGATCTCTATTCTGAGGATGTCTCTTGGTACGATCGCTTGCACTTTGAGAGCTACATGAGCTTCTTGGAAGGCTTTGACGTGGGAGTTCAGGCTAGCTGGGGATTCTAATGCGCCTTATACTCGCAATCCTTTTCTGTACAGTTTGCGCCTTTTCTCAGGTGGTTATCTCTGTTGACGAAAGCGTCAGCAAGAATAGCGAGAAAAGCTTGGTTCTTGCCTTGGGGGCTTCTGCCTTGCTCCCCGGTATGGGAGAGCTGTACTTGGATGAGCGGGAAATGGTCCGCCCCTTCATGTGGACCGATGTGGCCCTATGGATGGTGGCGGTTGGGTCCTATTACGTGGGGGAGCGCTACATTTCGTCGGCTCACGACTATGCGGTACGCCATGCGGGGCTCAATACCTCTAGCAAGAAGATTGATTTGTTGAATACGGTGGGCGACTACCGCAGTCGTTCTGGAGTGGCAGGGCAGAATTCCTCGCCGGATATGGATGAGGACTACAACCAGTCCATGATTCGTGCAGGGAAGGCCACAAACAAGGAATTTTCTGATGATATCCAGTGGGATTGGGGTAGTAGCGACAACCCCGAGACATCGGAACACATTGATGAGTATAAGAACCGCCTTCGCAATTACCGCATTAGCCGGATTGTTTTCCAGGTGTCGGTGGGGGCGCTGGTGCTGAACCGTGTGGTTTCCATGCTGGACGCCATGAGGATTTACAGGAAGACCTCTTCCAAGTCCTTTGGGGAACGGATGCAATTCGTGCCCGAATTCGGTGAGGACGGTGGTGGCCTCTTGGTAAACGTGAGATTTTAGGCAACCTTAATAGTACTTTTGGCATCTAAATAAACGAAATTTTGAGAATCTGAAAACCCTTATGAGAAACCTGTTCCTTTTGCTTTTGACAGCTGCTCTTCTCCTGGCCTGTTCCGCCAAGGAGGCTCCTCAGGGTATGGGCGGGAAGGGCAAGGGGGGCGGCCGTTCCCTGAATGTAGAAGGCTATGTGGCGGAATTCTCAAAGCCCAAGCGTGAATTCCAGACCATGGCCACCCTGGAGGCGAACAACAGCGTTTCTCTGAGTGCCGCCGTTTCGGGCCGCCTGGTAGAACTGCACGCCAAGGATGGCGCTAGCGTTCCTGCGGGGATGCTTTTGGCAAAACTTGACGATTCTGAACTTCGGGCTCAGCTGAAGCAGGCGGAGTCTAACTTGTTGTTGGCTAGCCAGCGTGAACAGCGCACTCGCGCCCTGTACCAGCAGGGCGGCATGACCCAAGAAGATTTGGAAGCTGCCGTAGCGAACCTGCAATCGGCAGAGGCCAATGTAGAATACATTAAGGCCCAGATTGAAAAGACCGAAGTTCGCGCCCCCTTTGCAGGCAAACTCGGTCTTGTGAATATATCGGTAGGCCAGTGGCTGACCGCGGGGGCTCCTGTGGCAGAACTCAGTGACGTGAAAAAGCTGAAGGCCCGCTTTGCTGTGCCCCAGAGGTACGCGTCCAGCGTGAAGGTGGGGGACAGGGTCACCCTGAAGGATCAGGAAAGGAACGTTGAAAAGAAGGGCAAGGTGACCGCCCTGGACGCCACCATTTCGGAGAGCAGCCGCACTAGGCAGGTGGTAGTCACCGTCGACAATTCTAGCGGCAAGCTGATCGCGGGTGGTTACGCCAGCATTACGCTCCAGATGAAGACTGCTCAGAAATCCAGCACCACCATCCCTGCAGAAGCCTTGATTCTTGATAGGGACGGGGCCTACGTGTTTGTGGTTAAGGATGGCAAGGCCCATATCAAGCATGTGAAGACAGGGCTCCGTACTCCCTTCTCGGTGGAAATTACCTCGGGCCTTTCAAAGGGCGATACGGTTATCGTTTCGGGAATTATCAGCCTCAGGGAAGGCGTGCCTGTCAATATCAAGGACATTAGGCATGGCATGAATTACGAGGTGGATTGATGAGCATAAGCCAGCTCTCGGTCCGTCGCCCAGTCTTGATGACCGTCGTTGCCCTGGTCATCTTGCTGCTAGGCTTTTTCGGTGCGTCCAACCTGGGCGTGCGTGAATACCCCAACGTGGATTACCCGCTGATTCAGGTGAGAACCTCTTACCCGGGGGCTAACGCTGCCGTGGTGGAGGCCGAAGTTACCGAAATTCTGGAAGCTTCTATCAACAGTGCCTCGGGTATCAAGGCCCTTACCTCTACAAGCCGTGACGGTTTTTCTTTCATCAACATTGAATTTGAGACGGGCATGGATTTGGAGGCGGCTGCCAACGAAGTCCGTGACCGTGTGAGCCGTGTGCGCCGCAGGCTCCCTGATGATGTGGACGAACCTACGGTTTACAAGTCTGATAGTGATAACGACCCGATTCTGATGGTGAGCCTTGTGAGCGATAAGCTCGACGCGATGGAAGTTTCCGAAATCGCGAATAACTTTGTGAAAGAACGCTTGCAGACCATCAATGGTGTTTCGGAAGTGGCTATCTGGGGTGAAAAACGCCCGACGGTGCGCCTCTGGATTGACCCTATCCGCCTGCAGGCTTTGGGCGTGTCGGGCGCGGAAATGTCGGCGGCCCTCAGCAAGGGCAACCTGGAACTGCCTTCGGGTTCTATCGAAGGTAGCGAGACCACCCTTTCGATTCGTACCTTGGGCCGAATTTTGGACCCGAAGGCTTTTGAAAACATTGCGGTGAAGACCGCTGCCGATGGCACCGTCATTCGCATTTCCGACGTGGCCGACATCCACTATGAACCTAAGGATACCCGCACGGGCTTCCGTCGTAACGGCAAGAATTCTATTACCCTAGCCTTGATGGCGCAGCCTGGCTCTAACCATGTGGAAATTGCTAACGAGTTTTACAAGCGTGTAGAGGATATTCGTCGGGAAATTCCCGAAGGCGTGCAGGTGCTCTATGGTCGCGATACTTCCATCAATATCCGCGCTTCTATCAAGGAGGTGGTGGAGACCATCTTTATTGCGTTCCTGTTGGTGATTGCCATTATCTTCGCCTTCTTGCGTGAGGCCCGCACCACCCTTATCCCCATGGTGGTGGTGCCTGTTTCGGTGGTAGGTAGCTTCTTTGTGCTTTACCTGTGTGGGTTCTCGATTAATGTGCTGACCCTGCTTGCCATGGTGCTTGCCATTGGCCTTGTAGTGGATGACGCCATTGTGATTGTGGAAAACATTTACCACAAGATTGAGCAGGGCATGAATCCCAAGCAGGCTTCTGTGGCGGGGACCAACGAGATTTTCTTTGCTGTGATTGCCACATCTGTGGTGTTGATGGCGGTGTTCGTGCCTGTGCTTGCCCTGGGCGGCACCACGGGACTTCTGTTCCGGGAGTTCGTGGCGGTGATGATTGGAACGGTGTTCCTTTCTACATTCTGTGCCTTGACGCTATCGCCTATGCTCTGCTCAAAGTTCTTGCGACACCAGAAGCAGGGCTGGTTTTTCCGGGTGACAGAACCCTTCTTTGATTGGCTGAACCGGATTTACTCGAAACTTCTTGGCCTTTTCCTCAAGTTGCGATTCCTTCTATTCCCGGTGATTTTGGGGCTTTTGGCAGCGGCGTATTTCTGCTACACCAACATGAGTAGCGAAATGGCGCCTACCGAAGATTCCAATGCGGTCATGGTGAACATGAACATGCCCGAGGGCGTGAGCCTTGACCGGACCAAACGTATGGCCGATGCCTTTGCCGAAGAGGTGATTGCGTTGATGGATACCAACGAGTATTCCGAAATTCAGGCAGGCGCCTGGAATGCGGGCAACTCTAGAATGCGCATATTCCTGAACGACAACAAGAAGGTGCGCCGCCCTCAGAGCGAGATTGCACGGGCCATTCAGATTTTGGGTAGCGAATACCCCGACTTGCGCGTGATGGTGTTTGAACCTCAGAGCATTAGCACCCAGCGCGGCGGACTTCCGGTGCAGTTCGTGCTGCAGGCCCCCAATATCGAAGTCTTGCGTACGCTGGTGCCCAAGTTCGAAGAGGCTGCTAGCCATAGCCCCGTATTCAGTGTGGTGAATACCAACCTGCGTTTTACCAAGCCTGAACTTCATATCGAAATTTTGCGTGACAAGGCCAACGAAGAAGGCGTTTCGGTGAACGATATCGCGCAGGCAGTTCAGTTAGCCATAAGCGATCAGACTTACGGGGAATACTACAAGGACGGTCGTCAGTATGATATCATCGGTGCGGTGGGTTATCAGTACCGCAGCACACCTGAGAATCTCTCCATGCTGTCTGTCAAGAATGGCAAGGGACAACTGGTCAGCGTAGAGAATTTCATTACCTACGAGGAACGTTCGGCTTCACCGTCGCTTCCGCGTTACAACAGGTTTAGTGCAGCTACTATCCAGGCGGGACTTGTTCCTGGAAAGACCATTGGCGACGGCGTGGAGGAAATGCGCCGGATTGCAAAAGATGTTCTGAAGGAATATCCTAGCGTAAGCACTACCTTGAGCGGCTCTTCCAAGGAATTCGAGGAAAGCTCCAGCGGGCTTTACATCGTGTTCTTGTTGGCTTTGGCGCTGGTGTTCTTGGTGCTGGCGGGGCAGTTCGAAAGTTTCCGTGCCCCCTTCGTGATTTTCTTTACGGTGCCGCTTGCTTTGGCTGGTGCCCTGGCCTGTCTGTTCATTACGGGGCAGACTCTGAACATCTTTAGCGAGATTGCCTTGATCCTCCTGATTGCCCTTGTGACCAAGAACGGTATCTTGATTGTAGAATTTGCAAACCAGATTGCGGCAAGTACGGGCTGCTCCAAGCTGGAGGCGGCTCGGAAAGCGGCGGAGCGCCGCTTCCGCCCAATCCTCATGACGAGCCTTTCCACCGTATTGGGCGCGGTGCCGCTGATACTCACCGGCACCCCGAGCCGCATCGCCATGGGCATCGCTATCGCAGGCGGCCTTACCTTTGCCACCTTCATGACCCTCTTTATTGTGCCGGCGGCCTACAGCTTCTTTGCGGGCAAGGTGGAAGTTTCCACCAGCGATGCAAGTAAGATGGCGTAACCGCTCGCGCGCCTATTCTACTAGTTGAAAGACCTTTTCGCCCTTGCGGCTCATACCGTAGCGGCTACGCAGGATTCCTTCTTTGTAGATGGAGTCGTTTTCCAGCAATTCGATTTCCTTTTTGTACTGCTCGATGAGGGCGTTGAGGGAATCTACCTTGGCTTGGTACATGGCAATCTCTTGCTTCACCTGCTTTTGCCTGGGAATGCTGTTCTTGCCGAACAGAAGTTCGGTTACGACGATGGAGAGCAGAAAAAGTACTGCAATAATTGCGATGTATTTCTTCTTGTGCATTAGGGCTCTCCGTTGAAGTAGAACTGGAAGTTGTCGCTGCTCTGGGCGAGACCTGCGATTTCCAGTTCCGTTAATATAGCTAAAAGTTGGGGCGTGGGTAAGGTCATGGTGGATTGAATTTCCGTGAAAGTTTTTCGGAAACCTCTGAACTTGAAGAACAGGTCCTTCGCGCCTTGGGTCAAGTTGCAGCCTGTCGTTTCAAGTTCGGCGATGCTTTGCCCCTGGGTGCGGGGAAGCCCTAGAATCTTGTAGAGGCTTTCTGGGGCAAAGACGGGGGTGGCAAGCCCTTGGTCCAGCAGCTGGTTGGTGCCGCCGGCTACCTCGCTGTCGAAATCTCCGGGGCAAGCGTAGAGGGGCTTTCCCTCTTGGCGGGTGAATTCTCCGGTAAGGAGTGCTCCGCCTTTGACCTTGCTCTGTACGATGACGGTACACTTGGAAAGCCCACTGATAATCTTGTTCCGGGCAACAAAGCACCCCTTGAAACTGGCAAAGTCCCCTTCGTATTCGCTGACAATAGCGCCGCCTGCTTCTAGAATCCGTGCGGCGAGAACTTTTCGGGAGCCTTGTATGGCAGCCTCTAACCCTTGGGCAAGTACTGCGATGGTGGGAATCTCGAAATCCAGGGCCGCCTCGTGGCAGTAGAAGTCAATCCCTTGTGCAAGCCCCGAGACGACGACAGCCTTGGTGCCCTCAAGGGACTTGACCAGACGGCGGCAGAGTTCTCGCCCATTGTTTGACGGGCGTCTTGTACCCACCATGGCAACCCCGATTCCTTCGGGTAGGTTGCCCTTGAAAAACAACCTGTTCGGGCGGTAAATGGATGAGCCCAGCAAAAGGGGGAAATGGTCGGTAATGCAGGCGATGGTGTTTCTATCTTTCATGGTATGAAATATTCCTTTGAAGACTTGGTGAAGATTATGGAGACTCTCCGTTCCGAGAACGGATGCCCTTGGGACAAGGAACAGACAACCCATTCCCTGCTCCCGTACTTGGTAGAGGAAAGCTTTGAGTTTATCGATGCCGCTCAGGAAGGGGACAGCGCCCACATGTGCGAGGAACTTGGGGACGTGCTTTTGCAGGTGGTTTTCCACGCCCAGGTCATGAAGGAGTCCGGAGACTTTACCGTCGATGACGTGGTGCAGGGAATCTGCGAGAAGATGGTCCGCAGGCACCCTCACGTGTTCGGGGATGCAAAGGTGGACAATGCCGCCGGCGTTTCGAGGCAGTGGGATAAGATTAAGTCCTCCGAAAAGAACAATCTGAAAACAGCTGGCGGGTCCGTTATGGACAAAGTAAGCAAAAGTATGCCGCCGCTCGCCCGGGCCCAGGACATCATCCGCCGTGCCGCTAGGGTAGGGTTCGACTGGGACGCCCGGGAACCTGTATTTGAAAAGGCCCAGGAAGAATTTACAGAATTCCGCGCCGAAATGCAAGGAATTTCTGAAAAAAATTCAAATGTGGACCGTCTGGAAGACGAATTCGGCGATATCATGTTCAGCCTGGTGAATGTGGCACGCCATTGCGGGTTCAATGCCTCCATTGCGCTCCAGCGGGCAAACAGCAAGTTCGAGAAGCGCTTCCGCAAGGTAGAGGCCATGTGCAAGGAACAGGGCAAGGAAATGCCCGAGGTGGGCCTGGAAGGCCTCCAGGAAATGTGGAAACAGGCGAAGCAGTCCTGAAACGGTAGCCTAGTCGGCTAGTTTCGGACCTTCACGCCCAATCTGTTCAGTCTGTTGTAGAGGGCTGTGCGAAGCATGCCCAGGCGTTCTGCCGTGAGGCTTACGGAACCACCGTTCTTGGCGATGGCATTGGTCAGAAATTGGCGCTCCTGTTCTAGCAGGTATTCCCGGAATTCATCGTAGGTGTTGCAGAAGGCTGCACCCGAAGGAGATTTTTCCTGATAAAGGCCTTCGTCGATTTGAAGGTCTTCGGGTTTCAGGAATCCCGGGTTAGCAAAGCAAAGTGCACGCTGGATGACGTTTTCCAGTTCGCGGATGTTGCCCGGCCATTGGTGTGCCTGTAGCTTTTTCAGGGCTTCCGGCGACATGATGAAGTTTTCACCTTGGGGTGCGTACTGCTTGATAAAATAGTTTGCCAGGTCTTCGATGTCTTCTTTGCGGCTCCGCAGGGGGAGAATCTGGATGGGAATCACGTTCAGGCGGTAGTATAGGTCTTCGCGGAAACGTCCCTTGCGGATTTCTTCGCTCAGGTCCCGGTTGGTGGCGGCAATGATACGCACATCTACATGTCGGGTCTTGTTGGCGCCGATGGGCCTGATTTCTCGGTTCTGAATGACCCGCAAAAGTTTCACCTGGGCGTGTAATGGCATGTCGCCGATTTCGTCCAAAAAGATGGCGCCGCCATTAGCTTCTTCGAATAACCCGATGCGTTCGTTCTGGGCGCCGGTAAAGGCCCCGCGGGTGTGTCCGAAAAGTTCGCTTTCGAAAAGGGCGTCGGGAATGGCGCTGCAGTTTACGGTCACAAACCGCTCGTACATGCAGGCGATGGCCCTAGCCACAAGATCTTTGCCTACGCCGGATTCCCCTTGGATTAGGACCGGTCCCGAATGAAGAATGGTCCGTTCTACCGTCTTGCGCAGGGTGTCCATGGCAGGGCTTTTTCCTACCAGGTGGCTCATGCGTTCCCTGAAAATCATCTTGGCGCTGTAGATATCCTTCAGCCGGAGGATCTTGCTCATCAGGTGGAGCTTCAGGGACTCTACCGACAGGATGATGTCGTAGAGGTTGTTGGGAATGGAGATGAACTTCTCAGGATCCTCGGCATAGACGAGGATCATGGTGTTCGGCCTTTCAAGACGGATGGCGGTCAGGGCCTCTACATTACACTGGGCGAAGGAATCCAGGTCCCAAACGATGATGGGGGAGGTAACCTGGTCGGCCTTGTTCCAGTCGGTAAAGGTTTCCAGCTCGTAGTTCACGGACGAAAGCACATCCTGGATAAAGGCGGATGTGTCGGTTTCGTGAGAGAATAGCTGGATGGAAGACAACTATCCCAGTTCCTTACTTCTCTTGGTGCCTGCTTCTACGGCCTTGATGAGGGTGCTGCGGAAGGCTCCATCTTCGAGGGCATCGATGCCTGCGATGGTGGTGCCGCCCGGAGAGCAGACCATGGCGCATAGGTCGCTGGGGCTCTTGCCGGATTGTTTGACCAGTTCTACGGCGCCTTCGATGGTGCCGAGGGTGAGCTTCAGCGCTACGTCGCGGGTGAGGCCAGCCTTTACGCCGCCGCGGGTAAGGCCTTCGATGAACTCGAAGACGTAGGCGGGGGCACTACCGGAAAGTCCGGTGACGGCGTCCATCAAGCTTTCGGTGACGCGGCAGGTGACTCCGATGGTGTTGAAAATTTCTTCTGCGGTCTTCAGGGTGTCTTCGGTGACGCCGTCGGTGGCAAGTGCCACCGTGCCCTTGCCTACGGTGAGCGGCAGGTTGGGCATCACGCGGAGCACCTGGCTCTTGCTGCCAAGAACGGCGAGCAGGGATTCACGCTTGACGCCGGCCATGATGCTGATGAAGGTCTTTTCGGATTTCTGGGACTGCATGGCCGATTCCCATTCCTTGGCGACCAGCTTGAATATCTGGGGCTTTACGCACAGGAAGGTCACGTCTGCGGCGGCCACGCCATCGGCAAAACTTGCCTTACGGACACAGCCGAGAGCGGTATAGGCTTCGGCTGCCTTGTCGTTGGGCTCCAAAAAAGAAATTTCACTTGCGGCAGTGCCTGCGGAAAGGAGCCCGCGGAGGATGGCTCCCCCCATATTGCCCGTTCCGACGAAAAAGATTTTCTTGTTCATTGTAGTATTCCGTTGTTTTTTAGAAGAATTTAATAAAAATAGGGGAGAGGGTTTTTATTACTTTTCCTATTAACCCCACCTGAGAGGTATCCTATGCCAAATGCCCTTCCCGACCCGAATACAGTCCACCCCATTGCGGGGTACGACAAGGAAATATATGTGAAACCTACAATCAAAAATCCTCAGATTGTGGTGGGGGATTTCACCTACATTGCCGATAGCGATTTCGAGAGCCACGTGACCCATCTGTACCCGTGGAATGGGGATAAGTTAATCGTCGGAAAGTTTTGCCAGATTGCGTCTGGAGTGGAATTCGTGATGAACGGTGCGAATCACCAGATGAATGCTGTTTCGACATACCCTTTCTATACGCTCTCGGGCTGGAACATGGCACCGCCAGCGAAAGAAGATTTACCCCTCAAGGGCGATACGGTTGTCGGAAACGATGTGTGGATTGGACAGAATGCGGTGATTTTACCGGGAGTACATATCGGTGACGGAGCCATTATTGGTGCAAATGCGGTTGTAGGCAGCAACGTGGAACCGTACACGATTGTGGTAGGCAACCCCGCGAAGCCCATACGCAAAAGGTTTGATGCGGAATTGACGGAGCTTATGCTGAAGTGGCGTTGGTGGGACAAACCCGTTGAAGAAATCAACGGACTCATTCCGCTTCTCACGAACAGTGATTTGGAATTCGTCAAGGCGAAGGTGAAGTCGCTCTTGTCTGAGGCAAAATAAAAAGCCCGCTTGTGGCGGGCTTGAAACACGGTTTTTCTTTTTGATAACTATCCGTTCATAGAATTCAGGAATTCCATGTTGGTCTTGAACAGCTTCATCTTGTCCCGCATGAATTCCATGATTTCTACGGTGGTCATGTCCTGCAGGTAACGGCGCAGCACCCACACGCGGCGGAGCTCGTCGTCGGACAATAGCTGTTCTTCTTTGCGGGTTCCGGACTTGAAAATGTCGATGGCCGGCCAGATACGCTTTTCGGCGATACGGCGGTCCAGCACCAGTTCGTTGTTGCCGGTTCCCTTGAATTCTTCAAAGATCACTTCGTCCATGCGGCTGCCTGTCTCGATGAGGGCCGTGCCGATGATGGTGAGGGAGCCTCCGTTCTCGATTTTACGGGCGGCACCGAAGAAACGCTTGGGCCTGTGCATGGCGTTGGCATCCACACCGCCGGAGAGGATCTTTCCGGAGTGGGGAATCACCACGTTGTTGGCGCGGGCGAAACGGGTAATGGAGTCTAGCAGAATGACCACGTCGTTCCCGTGTTCCACCATGCGCTTGGCCTTCTCGATGACCATGTCGGCCACCTTGATGTGGCGGGTGGGTTCCTCATCGAAGGTAGAAGCCAGCACTTCGGCCTGGATATTCTTGCCGCGGGCGGTTCCCTCTTCGCGGAGGCGGTCCACCAACTTGCGCATTTCGGTAACTTCTTCGGGACGTTCGTCAATCAGGAGCACCATCAGCTTCACTTCGGGGTGGTTGATGGTGAGTGCCTTGGTGATGTTCTGCAGAAGCACCGTCTTACCGGTACGGGGAGGAGCGAGGATAATGCTGCGCTGGCCCTTTCCGATGGGGGTGAACAGGTTCATGATGCGGGTGCTGTATTCTTCGCGGTCCCATTCCAGGTTGAGCCTTTCGATGGGGTGGATGGGCGTCAGGTATTCGAAGGAGACGCGACGCTTGGTCTTCTCGGGGGGCTCGAAGTTCACCGTGTCGATACGCATGAGGGCGAAGTACTTTTCGCCTTCCTTGGGTTGGCGGATTTGGCCAGTGATGGTGTCGCCCATCTTCAGGTCGTAACGGCGGATGATGTTACGGCTGATGTAGATGTCGTCGGGACCCGCCAGGTAGTTGTGGTCGGGGTTCCGCAAAAATCCGTGGCCGCCATCGGGAATAATTTC
>CACZII010000006.1 GCA_902781185.1 Fibrobacter succinogenes | reverse complement strand
CACACTCCGCATGGGCGCCTATTTCGTCATGCTCAGCATGCTTCTGGACAAGCTGGACGGTTTTGCGGCCCGCCTCGTGAATGCAAGCTCCGAGTTCGGAGCCCAGTTCGACAGCTTGGCAGACCTGATTGCCTTCGGACTTGCTCCCGCTTTCTGCGTATTCTTCACCTACAAGCTCTGTGCCGCCATGCGTCTGGCCAAGTATAACGCCTGCGATTCTGACACCTACCACCATCACTTTTCCGGACTTCCTTCTACCTTTGCAGGCGCCATCAACGCCACACTGGTTGTGTTCCTGAAGTCCAAGGGTATCTTTGCAGACCCCAACTCCGCCTTGGTCTTTATCCCGGTCATCGTGATGCTTGCCACTGGCATTTTGATGGTGAGCCCGCTGTTCTTACCCAAGCTCCAACCCCGCAAGAACAAGGCCTTCAATATTTTCCAGGGCGTACTGATTGTCCTCACCTACATTGCAGGCTTTATGTTCATTTCCGAGAAGGTCCCCTACGTTCTGGAGTACCTGCTGATTCTCGGTGGCTGCTACCTGGTGATTGGCTTCAGCGTAGGCATTATCAACCGTAGCAAGATTATCGAAGAGGCTAAGGCCTCGAAAGGTGACTGAGTTCTAGAAACTCAGTCAAGCCTTTCCCGTAGCGTTCGTACAGAAGTTCGGGAGCAAGGCGCGGAAGTTCCACCGTAACACATTCGAGATGACGTTCTTTACACCAGGTACCAAAACTACCTGGTGTTTTGTATCCGATATCCTTGACGTAGGGCACGTCGAACACGGCCTGAAGCTCCTTGACTAGCGCAGTCTCCTGAGGAGCATCGATACAGCCGATGGGGCTATGAAGTGCCACCACCGCCTGGGGGCGAAGTTGTTCTATTAGCTTTATTATAGCGTCGACCTCAGGTTCACTAGCGGGAGCAGAGCCTGTAGAAAGTTCCATATCCCGTTCCGCTTCCAGAATAGAGCGGGAACGCACAGGATCTGCGCTCCAGTTTTCCGTCGGAAAATTCCGGTTCAGGTCTACACCATTGGCGTTCCCGCGGGTACCGAGAGCCACCCCATCGGGATTGGCGCACAACACGAACGCAGTAGATTCCAGATTGTCATCAAAGGCTCGCAACGCACGACTCAAAAGAAATGTGGTCTCCGGCTCTTCACCGTGAATGCCAGCCATCACCAACAAACGGCATTTTCCCTTGCAAGGGAAATACAGCAGAGGCGCACCGAGAGCGCTGGTGCCGTAAGGCTTGAACTTTAATCTGACGGTTCCGGGAAGCATAACATTACTCACTTCACATTCCACACTGCACATTAGATAAAGTACGGGTAGATGTATTCCTCCGCAAGTTGCGGGAGCCTGGCCAGAACAGCCTTCTTGCAGGCCATGTCCGAATTCTCGTATATCTTGCGCAGAGTATCCAGGGAGAAATGCTCCAGTCGCTTGCGGGAAGTGGGCAGATGCGCGATGTGCCAGCCTTCAGGCCGGATCTTTCCCCGGCCGGGAATGAACACGCGGTTAAATCCAAACGCCTCGTCAGAGGCAAACAGCCCATCTAAGAACTTGTGGAACTTGGCAAACATGCCGGAACATTCTTCGGGCGTGAGCTGAACCTCGTAACCTTCGGGGCACGCCTTGCCGTCTACCACGTCTAGGTCTGTGCCTAGATGATGGCGGCTCGCTCCCGGAAGAGCAGACCAGGTCAGGATGGCATACATCAATTCTTCTTCGTCCTGGGGACGTTCCATCGGCACTCCCTCTGCCGAAAGCAGCGGGAGTTCTCCGCGGGCCTTGCGGTTCCAGATAGAAAGCTGTCGTTCGAAGGGGCGGTAAGCCGATTCAATGCGAATCTCAAAGCCCTTTGCCGACGCCTCGTTTTTTAGTTTGTTCAAAAAAGGCAAGATTTCGGCATCAACAAAGTAACCCGGCGCCGCTTCTACCAGGTTTGGCGATCCAAGGCCATAAGGCAGCATGTCATCGGAAATATGTTCCATTAAATCTCCACTCCCATCTTTTTAATCAGGTCTTTCCATTGCTGCACAGAAGCCTTCTTTTTGCGGGTAGTCGTACGCTTCTTGAGGGCCTCCGTCAAGGGAGGTGGATTCCCATGGGTCCAGGCGATGGCCAGGGCATCCGATGCATCTAGAGGAAGGTCACCGCCCTCAATCCCAAGTTGGGCGAAGACCATGTGGGCTACCTGTTCCTTGGAGGCGGCGCCATCTCCCGTAACAGCCTGCTTGACCACCTTGGGCGGATACTCATTAAAAGTCATTCCCCGCTTGCGGCATGCTACCAGCACCGCCCCGCGAATATGGCCGAGCACTAGGGCGCTCTTTGCATTTTTGGCAAAGAATACTCCTTCCATGGCAAGAGCCTCTGGCCGGTATTGGTCCAGCAGGGCTTCTAGTTTGGTGACAATCTGTAAAAGACGGTCCTCCAACGACTTAGACGACGGCGCGTGAATCGTACCGTATTCCAGCACCGAAAAACCCTTCGGATTCTTATCCAGAAAGGCGTATCCTGTCGTAATCGAGCCCGGATCTATGCCGAGAATAACCATAGTCAAAAAGTAGATAAAAAGTCCAAAAAAGTGTTCTTTTCTGGATAATTTTTTTTAGATTCCTATATGGAGGCTCCCTATGCTTATCGATCAGGAACACGCAGGTATAGCACACATTAAGACCCACCCAAGACAACTGGGAATCCCCCTCAGCCGATGGGGCCGAAACCTTATTGCCTGCTGTCCGTTCCATGCTCCCGAAGAGACCTCCCTGTTCTTTTATGACGCTCTGGGATACTGGCGCTACCGTTGCCTCCAGTGCGGAAGCGAAGGAGACCTGATTGAATTCGTGATGCGGAGCCGTTTCAACGGCTTAGAGGAACCTGCCGCAAGGGCCGAAGCCCTGGAATTTCTAGGCGGTCTGGAACAAGAACAGGATTCCAAACAAGACGACCGTCTTTGGCTCAAGGAAGTCGGTGGCGAAAAATCCAAGGTGCTGGAATGTTTTGTCCGGTACTGCCACTGGGCAGCCTGCAAGAGCCCCTCCTCCGAAGAATTCCTACAGTCCAGAGGCTGGAGCATCGGCCAGGCCCAGCTTTACGGCCTGGGTTACTACAGCGGCGACCCGGAACCATTCTTCAGCTACTGCATGCTTTCGGGCCTTGAACGCCACCAGGTAAGTTTCTACCTGGATAACCTAGAAGCCTATCATGAGCCGCGGATAACCATTCCCGCACGCAATTCCAAGGGCCTTATCCACTCTGTCTACGGGCGGCTCATAGAAGACGATGGAAAGCCCCATCCTTACGTTTCTTTCGCCTCTGGACCCAGTGACATTCCGTTCAATATCCAACCCGAAAATTCCAGCCCCATCATCGTAGAAGGATTCTTTGACGCCCTGACAGCCGACCTAGCCGGCATTCCCGGCGTGGTCTCCACCATGTACCAGGAACTGTCCCTGAGTCACCTGTACAAGCTCAAGGCCTGCGGTGCAGACTCCGCGACAGTGATTCTCCGTCGCGAAGACAACCGACGCGAACAGGAATACCGCATCCAAGGTTACCTGAAGATGGCAGAACAACTGGATATGCGGTTCAAGTCTATCGTGCTGTCCAAGGACGAAACGGTTGACATACTGGTCCGCGACAAGGGCGCTGACTACCTTATTGACCTCATTGACAAGACCGAAGAGGACACGGTACACACCCATCGCCGTTCCATGCTCCTGCAAGACATCAAGGAAAACTACGACGCCGCCATGGGCTGCCCTCCGGACACCAGTGTGGGCTACACTTTGAACAATTTCCCGAAACTCACCAAGGAAATTGACGGTATCCAGTCCGGATGTTTCTTCGTTTCGTCCAAGCCATTTGGGCTCAAGACCTCGCTACTTTCTAGTCTAGCTCTAGACCTTATAGATAGCAACCCCATCTTGAAGATTATCTATATCGCCCTGGAAACGCCCCGTCGGCAGATCTTTGACCGTATGGTGGCCATGGAAACCGGCGAGTCTATCCTTACCGTGAGAAAGCAGAACGAAGACGACGCCATTAACGGCAAGATTCTCGATGCAACGAAAAAGCTCATGAATCTGGTCCGTAGCAACCGCCTGGAAATCTGGGAAGACTACCCCACCTTCGACAACAACGAGATGATGAACATCTTGAAAGAAGAGCGGAAGCAGAACTCTGACCTGGTTGTGATGATTGACGGTCTGGACCATCTGAAAATAGACGGCCGACTTGAACTGGACGACATTCACGAGCGTAGGTCCTTCGTGATGCTGGACCTGTACAAGAGTCTGGACATTCCTCTGTTCCTTGGTGGAGAGCTGGTTCCTACCGAAAATGGATTTGAAGGGCCGAGGCCTTACCTGCGTGATTCTGACGCCATCTACTGGCTGGATTCCCAGAACAAGACCCTTACCCTTTCCGTCAATTCCAACCGGCTGGGCGTGAGCCACAAGTACAACTGCCCCATCTATATCGACCCCCTGTCCAACAAGATGCAGGAAGCCGAGTAGACCAGGCCACCATGCCACAAGCACCTTTTACCATCGTTGACTTTAACAACTTCTGGAGTCCATCCGGAGGGGGTGTTCGTCGCTACCATCTGCAGAAGATGGCCTTTTACGAGAACAGGCAAGATGTCCTGAGCGTTTTCGTAATGCCCGACAGCAAGACCTTCACGGAAAAGCGCAGTACAGGGCTAATCGTCGAGCATGTGGAAGCCTACCGTTTTCCTGGCAACTGGGAGTACCGCTTTATCTGGAAGCAGAAACAGATCCGTCCCATACTGAAAAAGTACATGCCCCAGGTAATCGAGGTGGGTTCTCCCTACATCTTGCCCACCGTGGTTCGAAAGGCCGCCAAGAGGATATGCCCCGAAGCAGTTCTCTTAAGTTTCTGGCATGCAGACTTTCCTGTTACCTACGTAGGCAGGCCTGTCACAAACAAACTAGGGTGCGTTTTCGGTAGCGTTGCCGAACGGGTTGCCTTCTGGTACGCCCGGCAAGAGTTCAAAAAGTTTGATGGCATCCAGGTTTCTTGCAAGGAGGTCATGGAACGTCTGGAAAAGCGCCACCTCCCTCATAGCCACTGGATTCCGCTGGGCTGTGACATCCAGATGTTCTCGCCTACCAAGCGTGACGAGGCCCTGGTGGCCGACTTCAAGGGCGGAAACCCGGAACGGCTTACCATCTTCTTTCCTCACCGGTTCTGCGAAGAGAAGGGTATCGAGCTTTTGCTTGGGGCCTACGACGAACTGACGGAGCGGCTAGGCGTGGAACCCGAAATCATTTTGGCGGGCACTGGGCCCTACCTACCCCAAGTTAAAGAAGCAGTACAGAAATACAAGCATATCCGCTACGTAGGCTTTATCAAGTCCATAGACGAGATGGCCCGCCATTACGCCAGCGTAGACATGGGGCTTGCCCTTTCGGGCTGGGAGACCTTCGGGCTTTCTATTCTGGAGAGTATGGCCAGCGGGAACGCTCAAATAGGGGCCAAAACAGGGGCTGCCTTTGAACATGTAACGGAATCAAAGGCGGGCACCATCCTCCAGGAACGCACTCCCCATGCCCTGGCCGACGCCATTGTGGAACTCTACCGCTCTGACATGCAGGCCATGAAACAAAACGCCCGTGCCTACGCCGAAAAATTCAGCTGGAATGACTGCTTCGAAAGGCAGCTTTCCCTTTACCGCAAACTTTATCAAGAAAAGAGGAACTCATGATCAGACACATCGTATTCTGGAAACTGAAAGCCAATGCCGAGGGTGGCACCGCCAAGGAGAACGGCCAAAAGATGGTGGACGCCTTCCACGCCCTGGAAGGAAAAATTCCTGGACTGGTGAGCATCGAATCCGGATTGAACTTCGGCAAGGCCGAACTCGGTAACGGCGACGTGGAATACGACATCGCCCTGGATACCACCTTCCGCACCAAGGAAGCCCTTGATTTTTACCAAGGACACCCGGAGCACCAGGCCATCGTAGCCTTTGTGAAAAAGGTGGTCACGGAAAGGCGAGCGGTAGACTTCGAGTTCTAGGTCAAACCCCTTTTTACTACATTTTTTACGTATGGTCCAACTGAGTCAGACATCGTGGCAAGAGTTCTCCCTGAAGAACGTTCTGGAGACGCTACAGTACGCCCCGATGAAATTGCAGATTGGGACATCTCCCCTACTTCATTACACCTTCCCGAAGGTGCTGGAACCTGGTGCCACCGTGCGCTACAACCTCCAGTGGGGGTTCAAGACCCTGAAGTGGACCGGCATTGTCAGTTCCGTCAAGGAAAACAATGTTACGGTGCGTCTCGGTGACGGACCGTTCCGTGGCTTTACCGCAAAGCACAGCTTTGTGAATGAAGGAAACATAACCGCCTGCTACGACGAAATGCGTTTCCAAGGATTCACCGACATTCCCGAAGAAGCCTTTGCCGCCATTATAGACAAGGCGAATATCGTGTACGGCATCTACGCCCGCAAGGATACACGGGACATGGTGCTCGCCTACGAGGCCCAGAAGAAGACCCAGTCCATCGAGGCCCTGGATCAAAGCGCTACCGCAGGCTAAGGGTTTCTAAAACCTGGGGATTTCCATGTACGTCACTCTAGAACAAGCCCTGCTTGATTTGGAAAAAGCAGGTCTGTTGAAGCGTGTCCACGACGAAGTGGATCCTAACCTAGAAATGGCGGAAATGGCCCGGATTGCCTTTGAGAAAGGTGGACCGGTGTTGCTGTTCGAGAAGGTGAAGGGAAGCAAGTTCCCTGCCGTAGCAAACCTTTACGGCACACAGCAACGGATGGATTTTTTGTTCCGCGACACCTTGGAAAGTACCAGGGCCGCCGTGCTGTTCAAGTCGAACCCCGTAGTTTTTTTCAAGCACCCGCATATCGGCAACCTGGTGCTAGCGGCCAAGGCCGGATTGCACAGCCTGCCCCTACAAAGCGGAAGCATGGCCGACTTCGAGGAATGTTCCCTGCAAGATTTACCGCAGGTCAAATGCGCCCCCGACGACGGAGGGGCTTTCCTCACGCTGCCCCAGGTGGCGAGCCGCCCTGGCAAGAAGGCGAGCATCCTCACCACCAACCTGGGAATGTACCGCATCCAGATTTCTGGAAACGAGTACGGCCAAGATGAATGCGGACTCCACTACCAAATCAAGCGCGACATCGCACGGCATCACCAGAAGGCCATTGAAGAAGGCCGGCCCCTGAAGGTAAGCATCTTTTTGGGAGGACCTCCCGCACACACGCTTGCGGCTATCATGCCCATGCCCGAGAACATGTCGGAACTGCTTTTCGCAGGCATGCTCGGCGGGCGACGGTTCCGCTACTTTATCCATGACGGTTACCTGATTTCTAGCGATGCGGACTTCTGCATTCTGGGAGAAGTGGCTCCAGATTTGAAACCGGAAGGTCCCTTTGCAGACCATGTAGGCTATTATTCGGGCAAGCACCTGTTTCCCTATCTGAAGGTAAAGAAGGTCCTTTGCAAGAAGAACGCCATCTACCCCTTTACCGTAGTGGGCCGCCCTCCACAAGAAGACACGCTTTTCGGGGAATTCATACATAGAATTACGCGGCCCATGGTACCCGCGTCGATACCGGGAGTCCATGCGGTCCATGCCGTAGACGAGGCGGGAGTGCACCCGCTTTGCCTGGCCCTGGGTTCGGAAAGTTTTAGGCCCTATGTAAAGCCCGAAGAGCGGGAGCCCATGGAGCTTTTGAAAACGGCAAACGCGCTGCTGGGATTCAACCAGGTAAGCCTTACCAAGTACCTGATGATTGCCGCCAAAGAGGACAATCCCGAGTTGGACGTGAACAAAGTGCCCGAATTCTTTGTCCACGTACTCGCACGTGTTCGCCTGGACAGGGATTTACATTTCCAGACATCCACCACCACAGACACGCTGGACTACACCGGAGGCTCGCTGAATCACGGTTCCAAGCTGGTCATCGCTGCCGCAGGGCAGAGGATTCGCGACCTGCGAAGCGACAGCGCCGACCTGCAGAATCTAAACCTGCCTGCCGCCTTTACCGATGCCAAAATCGTGATGCCCGGAGTAGTGGCGCTGAAATGGAATGGTAACGGTGCAAGTTTTGAAGCTGGGCTGGCAGACCTTCGAAAAGCCCTCGCAAATTGGAGCTTCCGGGAGAACTACCCCTGGATAAGCATAGTGGATGACACGTCTACCCTGGGCATGGAAAACACGCAAAACAACCTTCGCGACTTCTTGTGGCTAACCTTTACACGTTCAGACCCCGCCCGCGATTTGTATGGTCTGAACGAGCGGGTGGAACAGAAACACTGGGCAGTCGATGCCCCGCTGATTGTGGATGCCCGAGCCAAGCCCCACCACCAGAAAGCCATTACCTTCGACAATGCCGTCAGAGAAAAGGCCCTACAGAAATTGCAGGGTATCCTATAGAGGTCAACGTGTTCAGGGCTTTACGTAAAATTCTCTTGATGAGTTTCGCCTTTGCAGCAGCAACGGCCACCTCTGTATATGCCCACGGGTACTGTGGTACCATGCAGGCCGTAGAAAGCTGGATTCAGAACAAGGGGAAAATCACGACGGCCGCAACGGCTACACCGGGATCCTGCGAGGTCGAAGACTACTACGACTCCGTATACTCCAAGACCACCACCCATTTTCAAATTTTTTACGTACTGAACGGGCCACATGCCACCACGAAAAACTTCGTGGACAGCCTAGCCGTCAATCTGGAAAAAGCCTGGGACCTGCATGTTGTCAAAAACAAGATGCGCACTCCCAAAGGTAGAGATACAACTGTCCATTATCAAAAAGCCGTAAAACAGGGGCTCTACGGTGTAGAAGTTCTGGAAATAAACCTTGTCCGCAACCCTAGAACAGTTCACGGCAAGACCGGCCTCTGCGAAGAGTGTTTCGCGGTCACAAATTTCGCAGGCAGAAGCAATTGGCAAACCTCAGAACTGATGATTGACAACGATTTCAAGACCATAGACATCTATAAGGCGGAATACGATACGCTGGATGTTCATGGCAAGAAATGTTCCTACTGGAAATCTACAAAGGCACTCCGCAACACTTCTGAAAAATATTCCTATGTCGAAAAATGGGACAAGGCAATCCGCGTTACGGCATTCCATGAACTTTACCACGCTATTCAGGTTCGCTACTTGAACCCTTACGAACACATGAATTTCTGGTTCGAGGCTTCTGCCACCGGCATGGAAGAAGTAGGAGCCTCCGAAGTAAACGACTACTTCCGTTATATACCGGAATTCTTCGCCGAGATCGGGTTGCCCCTAGACGAAACCATCTACCCCTATGGAGCATCCACTTTCTTCTTGTACCTTCACAATCAAGTAGACCCCCTTCTTGACAAGTCTATCTGGGAAGGCTTCTCCAAGAACCCCGAAGGAACGTATCGACAGCAGCTCGCCCAGGTTCTCGAGGACCGCAAGAAAGACCCGCAGGACGTCTTCCAAGATTTTGCGGAACGGCTTTCCTATTCCGGACAAATTAGCAAGACGGTAGATTCTAGTGCTTGGTATTCCAAGGACCAGCCAGCCTGGGGAAAAGTCCCCTACAGCCGGAGTATGGAGGGATTCAGGCCCGACTCTTCCATATTCGCCTTCAATTACTATGCTGGAGGAATCCCAGACCTCCAAAACTACGCCGGCAAGGCTTCGGTGCTCTTGTTCAAAGATGGCCATGCCCGTCTGCGGAAGGTTTCCGACATGAACACCTTGGATTCTCTGCGAACCGAAAGTTTCGATGCCGATTCCCTGCTGTGGATTTTCAGCCGTTTTGAAAACCCCTCGCCCCTACCTGGAAAGCTGTCATCCAAGTCACTACGGGCCTACCCCACCCCATGGCGGCACGGAAACCTTTGTTTTGCGCCGCTCCCCCAAGACAAGAAATTCATAGAAGTCCGTAACCGCAGGGGCGATTTGATATTCCGCGAAAACTACAATGGTGAAACACTCTGCCTAGACGAAGGCTTCATCAAATCCAAGATGGTTCCCGGCGTTTACCGCTACAGGGCAGGTTCCAGCGGAAAAACCAAGGACTTCATTATTATCTACTAGGGCGTATTTTCTAAATTTGACGGCACAATGACTATAGAAGAAATTGAAAAGGAACTGAGGAAAGACGCCCAGGAACTTGTTAAGCAAGAGCCTCTTTCCCGCTTGATGCTAGAAGAACAGGTTTTGAACCGCAAGGACTTTGCGGATATGCTGGCGGTAACGCTAGCCTGCCAGCTGGCCGGGGAAGTCATTGACCGCGCCGAACTGGAACGGATTTTCAGCGAACTGTATACCAAGCACCCCGAACTTCTGGACGACGCCGTTCACGATTTACGCGCCACCGTGCTGCGTGACCCCGCCTGCACAGGGTATCTGGAGCCCCTGCTGCTTTTCAAGGGCTTTCAGGGTTTGCAGGCCTACCGCGTAGCCCATGTGCTCTGGGAAGAAAACAGGCGGTTCCCTGCCAAGATGCTCCAGAACATCATCAGCCGCAAGTTCGGCATGGATTTCCACCCGGCCGCCAAAATCGGGCACGGGCTTCTCGTAGACCACGCCACCAACATAGTCATCGGCGAAACCGCCGTAGTGGGCAACAACGTGAGTTTCTTGCATGGCGTAACCCTTGGCGGTACCGGTAACGAGGTTGGCGACCGTCACCCGAAAATCGGAAACGGCGTGATGCTGGGCGCCCATGCGCAGCTTCTCGGGAACATCCATATCGGCGACTGCGCTAAGATTGGCGCCGGAGCAGTGGTGTTGACCGATGTGCCGCCCCACACCACCTACGCAGGGGTACCTGCCGTAGAAGTGGGTCACCCCGATGACGAGACTCCCAGTTTCAACATGCAGCAGGACTTTACGCGAGACTGTAAATAGTGGCCAGGGTAAAGCCAGACAAGATCAAATTCATCTGCGAAACTCTGGACGAGTTGTTTCCAAACCCGCCGATCCCGCTGGATTTTAAAAGCCCCTACACGCTTCTGGTGGCCGTAGTGCTCAGCGCCCAATGTACAGACGTGCGGGTAAACCAGGTGACCAAAGTCCTGTTCAAAGAGGCGGCAACCCCTGCCGCCATGGTCAAACTTGGCGTAAAACGCATTGCCGAAATCATCAAGCCCTGCGGATTTTTCAACACTAAGAGCGTAAACATCTACAACCTATCCAAGACCTTGGTGGAAAAATTCAAGGGAAAGGTTCCCTGTACATTCGAGGAACTGGAGGCCTTGCCCGGCGTGGGCCACAAGACCGCCAGCGTGGTCATGAGCCACGCCTACAAGATTCCCGCATTCCCGGTAGATACCCATATCCACCGTCTGGCGGAACGCTGGGGATTAAGTGACGGTTCTAGCGTAGAACAGACCGAGAAGGACTTGAAAAAAATATTCCCTGAAAGCGAATGGGAAAAGCGCCACCTGCAGATCATCTACTACGGGCGCACCTACTGCAAGGCCCGTGGCCACAAGGTCGAGACCTGCCCTATTTGCAGACACATGACCGTTCGCGCCTAATATGACCGTTCACGCTAAATTCGGGAAACGCTTCTTTGGCCAGCGCTCACTCTCGCAACCACGCCTCGTTAATACGAGGCGCTTGTTGCTCACACATGACCGTTCGCGCTAAAACCAAGAGCAACTTCTCTGGCTAGCGCTCACTCTCGCAACCACGCCTCGTTAATACGAGGCGCTTGTTGCTCACGGGTAAAATTATTAAAAACTAAAATTCCTAATCCACTCGCGTTGGTGGAATACAGATATCTGCTGTTGTGCTAGCTTGTGGGCGATTTTTCGGCCGGCGTCAGTAGCCATCTTTTCTTCCATGGGGTAAATCCCCACACGCCCCAGATCCAGACGATCCGCATCAAAGCAGGTATCAATCGTTATATCCCCAGTTTGCCGCTCCTTGGTATGCAGGCGACAAGCCTTACGAAGTTTTTCTAGGCGCTCATCGTCCAGTTCAAGCCGTTTCTCAGCAACGCAACGGTCTATAAATTCTACGGCACGGGGACCATGTTCCGCATCGTAGGCATCGTCCATGCGCCTGCAATCATGAAACAGAGCAAACAGGCGTATTACCGTAATGTCGGCCCCTGTCTTGGACGCCAACAATAAACCGTTGAATTCCACCTGATGCCAATGTTCCAAGCCATGATAGCTGGAATCATAAAGGCGCTGTTCAAAGGCGTAATCCAAAAGTCCGGTAAAGTCAATCATGAAAGATATTCAAGGTGTACAGTCTAAGGCACAATGTACTAGGAATTTATCTATTTTCTTGCAAAATGTCCACTGTCATCCTCTTCAACAAGCCCTATGGAGTGCTGAGCCAGTTCACCCCCGAAGCAGGGCACCCCGCCTTGGATACCTTCAGGTTCCCAGCCGGCATATACGCAGCAGGCCGCCTAGATCACGACAGCGAAGGAGCACTACTCCTGACGGACAACGGTAAACTCATCAAAAAACTGCTAGACCCAGAATTCGCCCACCCACGAACCTACCTCGCCCAGGTAGACGGTCAGATTACAGAAGACGCTATCCGCAAACTTTCTGCAGGAGTGACCATCAAAGGTTACCACACAAAGCCCTGCAAGGCCGAAATAGCCCAGGAACCTCAGTGGCTCTGGCCCCGCAACCCTCCAGTACGTTTTCGGGCAAACATTCCTACCAGCTGGGTACAGCTTACCCTTACCGAAGGCAAGAACCGCCAAGTGCGCCACATGACCGCCGCCGTCGGGTTCCCCACCCTCCGGCTGATACGAATAAAAATCGGAAACGTTTCTCTTGGTGACTTACTGCCCGGAGAATGGCGACAGATTACAGACAAAATAATTTATAGGCTATAGCCTATTATTCCAGAGTAATCCTTTCCCAGGCCTTGCTTTCCTTGAACAGTCCAAGGATCTCTCCGTCCAGGTCGCCATTAGACGACATACTTTCCAGAATGGAAAGTGCCCTTTCCAGAGGCATAGGCTTCTTGTAAGGACGATCCTTGGCCGTCAAGGCCTCAAAAATATCCAGAATGGTCAATAGTCGCACTTCTTTTGGAATCTGATTCCCTTCCAGATGGTAGGGATAGCCACGACCGCTTAAAAGTTCATGGTGCTCTGACGCCCATATAGGCACGTGGCTATACTGGTCCGGGAACTGGATCTGGTCCAAAATTCTTCCGGTCACCACCGCATGGCTCTGGATGATAGAACGCTCCCTATCATTCAGCGTTCCCTTGCGAATAGACAGATTCTCGACTTCTTCATCTGTCAAAAGAGGGCTTTCCACTCCGTTCTCGTCGCGGTATTTTTCGACAACAATCTTCTTCAGAAGCTCCAGTTTTTCATCGGGAACAAATTCAGCGCGGTTGATACGGCGTATCTCGTCTAGAGCGTCGTCCCTTTCCCGCTTGCGGGCATCCTTTTCTTCGGCGGTAATCTGCCCGCGATACATGGCAATTTCTTCTAGTAGGGAAATCTTGACAAAGCGATCCTCAATGTTCTTCATCTGAGCACCCAGCTTGCTTTCCTTGTCCATAATTTCCAAGGGAACGGCAAGCTTGCCCACATCGTGAAGCCAAACACTCATCAAGAAACTCCGACGGCGAGACTCATCGAACTTCCAGGGATTGTCCGTTTTATTCAGCCAATCTAAAAAAGCCTCGGCAATCTGAACCATATTGCGGGTATGGTTTGCCGTATAGGAAGACCGCTCATCGATAGCCTGCGAAAGGGTTCTCACAACGGAATCCAAAAGACGTTGGGTCTGTTCCGCTGCACGGGCCCTCTGTTCCACAAGATCCGTCACGTCTCCTAAAACCACAATGACGCCAACCTTCTTTTCGTTTTCACACAAAACGGAAGCTATCATGTGGAGTTGAACAACTTTTCCATTCGCAAAATAAGGAACCAGATTTTCGTGTACACCGCCATTTTTGTCATAAATGGCGTCCATAATAGTCTGGTTGAACTCGTCATTGATTTCGGAACCAAAAAAAGCAGCCACCACGGACTTGCCTTCTAGCTGGTCCCTCGATTTACAGAGAATCGTTTCGGTGGCCTTGTTCACATAACTGATAACACCATCGCAATTGACAGCAATCACACCCTCCATCATGTCCTTGACAATGATGTCGCTGATTTGCGAATGAATCGTCCCATCCATAGCCAGACCCATACTCTCTTTAGTTAAAAAGCCTTTTTCACCACGATATCCACCTGCCTTCCCTGCAGGGCGACCACAACATCATCGGCTAGGTTTGCCACAATAGATTTTTCCAATTCATCCCAAGTTTCTCCCTGGGCCTTCTTCGCCCCTTCACGGTAAGCGTTAAGCGTCCACAGGGGGTCTGCAAAGGTGATAACCGTCGGTGTTCCCGGAATGTAGAAGGATTCGGACATGCCGGAACTTTTTTCGTAATCAACCAGCATAAACTCAGCAGCCAGACGAATCTTGGCCATAATACCCACGGCGGCGGCATTTGTCTTGGATGTAGAGACATCCAGCAACTTTTTACGGCGTTCCGCGGTCAGGGTCTGGTTGGGCTGTAGCGTCACATGCAGCTCAAAATTCTTGCCCTCGCTCTCTACCCAAAACTCACCTTCAGAAAACTGTAGAAGTTCCGGAAGCATTTCAATAAGTTCTTCTGCCAGCAAACGAAGCCGACTCGTTTCCTTTCTGTCTAAATCGCGATAAACGGCAGACTTAACCGTTTCCTTCAACACAGACTTCAGGTCAGTGGCTTTAGTCAAAAGCTTGCATACATCCGATTTCATATGAAACTCCCGATAGGTGTAAAAGACCTTTCTAAAAATAATATTCCTTGAGAATTTCAGGAGGATTTTTTCGCATAAAATATGCTAAATGGAATTTTTTTGTTTATATTCCTTTATGGAGGTGTTTTATGGGTACTTCAAGATGGTTCCCCACTAGGGGCATTATTCCCAGTTTAGGCCTATTTTTAGCATCTTTTGCCCTAGCCCAGGACGTTTTCATTACCGTGGACCAGTTCGGCTACCGTCCGTCGTCCCCAAAGATTGCCGTCCTCCGGTCCCCCGAAAAGGGGTATGACGCCTCCCTCTCCTACACCCCCGGGACCACTATGGAAGTGGTGGATTCCGCCACCTCGAAGGTGGTATTTTCGGGCTCCCCAATCGCCTTCCAGGAAGGGACCGTCGATACAGCCTCTGGAGACAAAATCTGGTGGTTCGATTTTTCTTCGGTCACAACTCCCGGTACATACTATGTAAGGGACAAGTCAGACAACCTAAAACAGTCCTTCTATTTCCGCATCAAGGATGACATTTACAACGACATCCTGAAAGCAGCCATGCGCATGATGTTTTACCAGCGCGTAGGCATAGCAAAAGAGGCCAAGTATGCCGGAAAAGACTGGGCCGACGCCATAAATCACGAACAAGATAAAAATGCCCGCCTGTTTACGGACAGCACTAATGCCAGCACCGAGCGCGATGTAAGCGGAGGCTGGTTCGATGCGGGAGATTTCAACAAGTATACCATTTGGAATGGCAACTACATCGAAATGCTCCTGCGAGCCTATATGGAAAAGCCCAAGGCCTTTACCGATGACTATAACATTCCCGAATCCGGAAACGGCATTCCCGATATCCTGGACGAAGTCAAGTGGGGCATGGACCATCTGCTTCGCATGCAAAATGCGGACGGTTCCGTTCTCTCTGTCGTCGACGAGGACCACACCTCGCCACCTTCGGCCGCAAAAGGGCGCTCCTACTACGGAGCACCCAACGCCATGTCCGCCTATTCTGCGGCCAAGGCCTTTGCCCTCGGGTCCATCGTCGCAAGTAAGCGAAGCAACACCACCTATGCCGCCACATTGAAAAGCGCCGCCGAAAAGGCATTCAAATGGGCAGAGGCCCACCCAGATTCCATGTTCTACAACAACAAGGCAGAATACGGCACCAAAGACCTGGCCGCAGGCCAGCAAGAGATTGACACCAACTACACAACAGGAGCCCGCTTTGTAGTAAAGGTAGCCGCAGACTTTGCCATGTACGAACTGACAGGCGATGCCACATACCTCAAGCGTTTCGAAACATCTCCGGACAGTCTGCCCCTAATGCGACAATACGGAAGCTGGGCCCTGGACCAGTACCGCGTAAATCATTGTCTGCTCTACATCCTCTACCTAGGGTACAAGGATGCCAAATCCGAAACCAAAAGCCTTATCAATGAAAGATTTGTCAATATTTTCGAAACAAGCAAGTACTTTGCCAACGGGCTTGAGCACGACGGTTACCGGGCCTATATCCGGGACTACAACTGGGGTTCCAACTCAGCAAAATCTTCCAGCGGACTTCTCTTTAAAAAAATGGGAAACAGTAACGCTGCAGAAGACTACCTGCACTACCTACACGGCGTAAATCCCTTCGGCATGGTATACCTATCCAACATGGGAATCTACGGGGCTAGCAAGAGCGCGACCCTATTCTACCACGGATGGTTCGGCGAAAACCCCGCCCCAGGTTACGTGACGGGTGGCGCCAACTCCCGCTATACCTGGGCAGATTGTTGCAAGCAATACGACGCAGACAATTCCGCAAAAGGTTGCGGAAGCGCAAGCAACAATGCTCTTTGCTATGCCGTTTCTATTCCTACAAGCGAGCCCCCTGAAAAGATGTACAGCAACATCAACAACGGCTGGCCCATTGATTCCTGGGAACTCACGGAACCAAGTCTTGGATACCAGACCTACTATATCCGCCTGATTTCCAACTTCGTCCAGGAAAAAGGCGTAGACATCGGTGAAAAAATTCCAAGCGCCATCAAGAAGCCCGTCACCACCGCAAAAATTACACCAACCATAGAGGCTAGCGTTTCCCACAACGCCATTCTGGTCACGACATCGCGGGAATCCACAGTCCACGTCAGCATTTTTGACATGCACGGCAACAAGGTGGTTTCGCTTCAGGAAAAGTTCACGGGAAACAAGAGGTTTTCCCTTGAAGGCTTGCCACAAGGGTACTATATCGCCCGCATTACAAACGAAAAGGCGACAAGGAACATCCCTGTCGCCATACGATAAAAAGATATAGACCTAAGTTTTAGCCGTGAAGCTGTGCCGTAGGCTTGTCCATGTCAAAAAGCCTACGCAAGAGCTCCGTCTTTGACGGATCCCTTTCATCGGGCAAAGTCAAGGGGCCCATGGAAATGGCCACCAGGATAGAACCCGGGTAGTTGTTGACACGCTTAATAAACTCGCTCTCGGAAACGCCTTCGGAATAGAAATCAACTACGAAGGTATCCCAGTCTTCGTTTTCCAGCTGTTCCAACGCCTCGGCTTCGGTTTTTACAGGCTTGATCGTCGCACCCACTAGCAGGTCGGTCAAGACCTCCAGACAAGCTTCGCGACGGGCATCATCTTCCTCCCAGATAAGAATCTGGCGCTGGCTATAATCCCGTACTACAGGAACAGTCTCTTCAAATTCATCCGATTCCAGAAGATTCTTGTCGAATTCTCCCAAATCGTCATCATCTTCAAACTTGTCAAATTCTTTTTCCATAATACCGCAATATAGTAAATCTACTCCAGGGCCTCTCGAACCTGCTGGATAAAGTTCATTTCTTCAGGCGAAATATTGTTCTCGTTGTCATCTTCGCGAGAGGCGCCCGCCACCTTCAGCATGGATTCCAAGACTTTACTCTTATATCCCCCGGGCTCCTTTTTAAGGACTTCAATACAGGCGGCGGCACGGTCCTTTGCAGAAGAAAAGCGGGCATAGGCGCTATTGAAATCATCCCAAGATACATTCGGAGTTACCTCGTCATGAATCTTGTCCAGCATGTCGCTTTCCGCCTGGGTTGCCGACGAAGAACCCGGCAACAGGCTATCTGTTTCTTTTTCATGGTAAAGGCAAGCAACCTGCCAAGAGAGAATCAACAACGCTAAATCCGGATTCATCGCATACCTCGTAATATGGTATGCGTAAAGATACTAAAAAACAATTCTTCCCCACAGCCCACACTTTTTACTATATTGCCTTGCATGGCATACGTAGCAATGGCCCGAAAGTGGCGTCCCCAGTCTTTCTCCGACATGGTCGGACAGGAACATATCGCAAAAACCCTCCAGAACGCAATCGAGGGCGGCCGTCTGCACCACGCATTCCTCTTTACTGGTACCCGCGGCGTGGGCAAGACCACCAGTGCCAGAATCCTCGCCCGTACCCTGAACTGCAAAGGCGGCGACCCGCTGCACCCCTGTGGTGAGTGCGACAGCTGTAAAGATATCGCTAGCGGCAACCCCATGGATGTCTACGAGATAGACGCCGCCTCCAATACCGGTGTCGAGAACATCCGCGACGTCATCGAGCGCGTGCAGTACCCCCCGGTTATCGGCAAGTACAAGGTCTTCATCATCGACGAAGTCCACATGCTCTCTACAGGTGCTTTCAACGCCCTGCTCAAGACCTTGGAAGAACCGCCTCCCCATGTAATTTTCATCTTCGCCACCACCGAGGTGAACAAGGTTCCCCAGACCATCCTTAGCCGCGTGCAGCGTTTCGACTTCAAACGGCTCACCATGGACCAAATCCGTAGCCGTCTGCGTTTCATCTGCGAGCAAGAACACATCAACGCCTCTGACGAAGCCCTGGACATTTTCGCCGAAAAGGCCGACGGTTCTATGCGCGATGGCCTCACCTACTTTGACCAGGCCTACGCCTTTACGGGAAGCGACATGACCGCCGAGTCGGTACGCTCTATTTTGGGAATTCCGCCGGTAGAGCTGTTCTTCTCCCTGATCCAGGCCATCGAGGCCCACGACCTGAAGGGTTGTTTTAAGATGGTGGACGACGCCGTGAAAATCGGCATCGAGTTCGCCCCTCTGCTGGATGGTTTCGGCAAGTTCCTGCGAAACATGATTTACAGCCGTCTGGACGCCTTCACCGCCGACGAACTGAATGTCACTGAAGAGCTTTTCACTAAATACAAGAGCTGCGGACAGAGCATTACAAATGGCGACTTACTACGCCTAAGCAAGATGCTTATTGACCTGCAGGCGAACCTGCGCTACAGCACGAACCCGAGACTCGTAGTGGAGACCACCTTCGCCCGAATGGCCTGGCTCGACAGGCTTACCGACCTAAAGCGGGCACTGGCCGCCATCAACGACCCCAAATCCGCCGCCGACGAGGCGGTAAAAAAAAAAGTAGCTGAAGTTGCCCAGGCCCTAGAGGCCGAGCCCGAACCAATCCCCTACAGTGACCCCTTCGCGAACTATCAGGGTTCTGAGGGTGGCGCCACCTATTCCCGTTATGAAATTGCGGCCGCCTGGCCCTCCATCTGTGCAAGCTTTGCCGACGATGGCGACCTCTACTTTTCTGCCGCCATGGCGGGCACGGTTCTCGAAACCGGCGACATCCACGAGAATCCCTTCCCCATCGCCCTAACCTTCGTCGGGGAAACGTCAAAAAATGACTCCTGGAATTTCCAGCAGCTGCAGGAGCACCCGGAGTTCATGACCCGTCTGCAGAACCTGCTCGAAGACAAGCTCCAGACCAAGATTTCCCTTTCCATAAAGACCCGCGCCTTTACGGAATCGGAACGGATTATGCGGGAAAACGCCAAAAAGAGCCCCTATGAGCTTGATTTAGATAAGGAACCCATTTTAGGGGAACTGCAAAAAATGTTTGCCGCAGAATTGGTATATTCTGTGGCGTTGAAAAAAGACACGGCCAGCCTGGCCCAAGAAGATTCAGAAGAAGACAACGACAACTAGAAAGGAGTTCATGCCATGGACATGAGTAAAATGCTGAAGGACCTTCAGAAGATGCAGAGCAAGATGCTGAAGGCGCAAAGCGACCTGAAAGCCCAAAGTTTCGATGCCGAAGCAGGTGGCGGCATGGTGAAAGTCGCCATGAACGGCCGTGGCGTTCTGACCATGATCAAGATCAACCCCGATGCCGTAGACAAAGACGACGTGGAAGCCCTAGAAGACCTGATTATGGCAGCCATCAATGCGGCCGTCAAGAAAAAGGACGACGCCACCCAGGAAAGCATCAGCGGTGTCACTGGTGGCATGAAAATCCCTGGCCTGATGTAGCATCCGCAGGACTGTGCCTTTTATCCGCCATAAAGGGCATTTTATCCACAAATAAAAAGAGCTCCCTATATAAAAGGGGGCTTTTTTGCTAAATTTGGCCAATATTACAAATTGGAGAACGAATGTCAAGGCAATTTGCTATCCTACCTTCCGTGGCTTTTGCGCTTTCGCTGCTGGCATTGCCCACATGGGCCGGGCAGGCCTATACCCGCGATGACGCGCTCCGGATTGCCATGGAAAAATCCACGACTATCAAGACCGCCGAAGAAGAACTTGTTTCCGCCAACTCTCAGGTGGACGCCGGTTACGGAAACGCCATGCCCTCTATCGACCTGAGCGCAGGCATTACCCGCATTTTCGGGCTGGACGATGTTGAAAACAGCAAGGATTTAAGCAAGGCTGCATCCGCTATGGGTGCCGATGCAGACGAGCCCTTCGCCGCAAACGCACTGGCCCCCGCCATGGACGGCCTCATTTACGGCATGAAATCCCAGGGTTACCGCTGGCAGTCCAGCGTGGGCCTCACCGCCACCCAGATCCTTTACGCCCAGGGCAAGGTGGGTACCGGCATCGAGATCGCCAAGATTTACAGGCGTTTGAAAGAGGTGAACCTGGAAAACGTGAAGTCGACCGTCAAGTACAACGTGGAAACCGCCTTTGACCAGCTGATTTACCTGGATTCCGCCGTGGCGATTCTCGAAGCGAGCATCGCCCAGACACAGCAGCATATCGACTACGTGAACGGCGCCGTAGAAAGCGGACTCGCCTCCGAGCTGGACCAGATTCGCGCCCAGCTCCAGTTGGACCAGCTCAAGTCCGAACTGGAAAAGACCAAGAAAAACCAGATTCTCGCCCGCAACGCCCTTCTGAACACCATGGGCATGGACTGGGAGGCCGACGTGCAGTTCAAGGGGGAACTCCGTGACCCGAATTCGAACCTGCCCTACCCCGACACCGCCATGGCCAACGTGAAAAAGCGCCGCAAGGAACTGGTAATGCTCGACCAGTCCGAAGACATGCTCCAGAAGAACATTTCCATCGAAGAGGGCGGCTACAAGCCCACTATCGTGCTGGTAGGCGGCCTCAAGTACAGCAACAACAAGAACGAAATCCAGCAGTGGGACGCCCCCGACTGGGACAAGAACATCAACAAGTACGTGGGCCTGAACCTGACCATGAATCTCTTCAACGGTATGAAAACCAAGGAAGCCGTGGTCCAGGCGAAATCAAAACTGCGCGACACCCAGATCCAGAAAGAAACCGCCGAACGCGGGTTCCGCATGCAGATCGAATCCTGCGCCAACACCCTGGAAGACGCCGTGCGCCAGCTGGAACTCCAGAAGCGCCAGGTGGACCTGGCCACACGCAACTACGACTTGACCGAGGCCTCCTACAAGGTGGGCAAGTCCACCCAGCTGGACTACCTGGACGCCTCCATGACGCTCCGCACCACAAAGCTCAAGTACATGGAAGCGGTCTTGAATTGGAACAACGCCTACAACGCCCTTTTGCAGGCCACCGGAGAATATCAATAGGACAAGATTATGAACAGCATCAAAAAGTACATCATCACCCTTTCTGCCCTAACATTTGTCCTTGTCGGTTGCAAGGGCAAGGACGCCAAGGATAGTGCCACAGTGGCACCCTCCACCATCGAAGAAATCCAGAAGGAAAAGGGCAAGCCCGCCCGCGTGGCCAAGGCCAAGAAATCCTCCCTCAAGGACATCCGCGAATTCAGCGGGACCATCGAGGGCATGCAGCAGGCTAACGCCATTTCCAAGATGGGCGACCCCCTGGCAAAGATCTACGTGCAGGTAGGCTCCACCGTCCAAAAGGACCAGGTGCTGGCCGAATACATCTTTACCGGCGACAACACCCAGTACGAACAGGTGCAGGAACAAGTGGCCCTGCTCGAAAAATCCACCCAGCGTCTGCGCGAAGTACACGCCAAGGGCGGTCTTAGCCAGCAGGACCTGGACCAGGCCGAAATGCAGCTGAAGATTGCCAAGATGAACTTGGAAACCGCCCGTCGCGCCACCAAGATTCTGGCACCTGCCGCAGGCGTGGTCACCGAACTGAACTACCAGGAAGGTCAGACTCCCGGCGTGGGTTCCACCCTCTGCACCATCGCCAAGCTGGACAAGGTCATCTTGAAGCTGAACGTGACCAGCAAGGATATTTCGCAGTTCAAGATGGGTGCTGCCGCTACCGTCGAAGTAGCCGGCAAGAAGATGAAGGGTAAGGTCACCCTGATTCCCCTGGCCGCAAACCCCGTGACCAGGTTCTTCCCCGTAGAAGTGACGTTTGACAACAGCAGCAAGAAGTTGCTCCCCGGCATGTATATGACCGCCGAACTGGAAACCAAGCAGGTGAACGGCGTGGTAGTGCCCGCCGAAGCCGTTATCTACAAGAACGGCCTCAACATGGTGTGGACCGTGGATAAAGAGGGCAATGCCCGCCGTAAGATCGTGAAGGTCGGCATCCAGACCAAGGACCAGGTGCAGATTGCCGAAGGCCTCAAGGGCGGCGAGACCGTCATGGTGGAAGGCATGTCCAAAATGAACGACGGCGACAAGGTCAACATCGTCAAATAATTTTACTGGAGATACGCTGAATGATCAAGGCCAGTATTTATAAACCGATTACCATGCTCATGGTCATCTTGACCGTGGTGGTTTTCGGTCTGTACACCTACACCATGATGGTCGTGGACCTAATGCCGAAATTCGAAGTTCCGGTGGTGACGGCGACCATGATTTACGCAGGTGCTAGTCCCGAAGAAATCGAGACCACCGTTATCAAGCCTGTGGAAGAACAGGTGGAACTGGTGGACGGTATCGACTACGTGCAGTCCATCTGCCTCGAGAACTACGGCATTATCGTCGCCATGTTCAACATGGGCGTCAACGTAGATGTGGCGGCAAACGACGTGCGTTCCAAGGTGGAACTTGCGGCGGCTAACTTCCCCGACGCCGTGGAACCCCCTATTATTTCCAAGGTGGACATCAACGGTGCAGCCATCATGGCCATTTCCTTTACGGGCCCGCTGAACTCCACGGAACTCCGCCAGATGGTGGAAGACGAAATCGAGCCCCTGTTCACCTCCGTCTCGGGTGTGGCCAGCGTGGATGTTTTCGGTGGTACTACCCGCCAGATTTCTATCGAACTTGACAAGGACAAGATGAAGGACCGTGGCATCGACATTGCCACCATCATGGGTATGTACGGCCAGTCCAACTTGAACTACCCCGTGGGCGAAGTCATCGGCAAGCACAAGAACACATCTGTGCGTACGGCGGGCAAGTTCCAGAGCCTGGACGAAATGCGCAATATGGATATTCCCACGGCCAACGGCGTTATCAAGCTCTCCGAGGTTGCAAAAGTCAAGGACACCATCGAGACCATTTCATCCATTTCCCGTTTCAACGGCACAAGTTCTATCTCCCTGGATATCAAGAAACGTTCCGACGCCAACGTGGTGGACGTTTCCAAGGGCGTCATCAAGCGCATGAACGCCGTCAATAAGAGCCTTCCCGAAGGTTTCGAACTTCACCTGGTGTACGACAAGAGCGAAGCGGTGAACGAATCCATCGACAACGTGATCCAGAACGTGATTATCGCTATCGTGCTTACCGCAGGACTCTTGCTCTTGTTCCTCGGCAAGTTCTCCACCATGTTCATTGCGGCCCTCACCATGCCGACCTCCGTGATCGGTGCCTTTACCCTGATGTACTTTGCTGGATTCGGCATCAACATGATGTCCCTAATGGCATTGTCGTCGTCGGTGGGCTTGTTGGTGACCAACGCCATCGTGGTGCTTGAAAATATCAACGTGAAACTGAACGAAGGCCTGGATCCGAAAGAGGCTGCCTACAAGGGAACCTCCGAAATCATGGTGGCTATCATGGCATCTACGCTTACCAACGTGTGCGTGTTCGTGCCTATCGCCTTCATGAAATCCATCGCCGGTATCTTCTTCCGTACCTTCGGTCTTACCATGGTGTTTGCCACCCTGGTGTCCTTGCTCGCCACCTTTACCTTGACCCCGCTTCTGGCGGCCTACCTGTTCAAGGGCAAAAAGAAAGACGAGAACGGAAACATTATCGAAGAAAAACCCTCCGTGGTGGGACGCATTCTCGGGCTGTTCCCCACTGCCCTCAACGGCATCCGCTTTGTATATCTGAAAACCCTGTCGTTCTGCCTTTCCATTCCGGGAGTGCTGTTCCAGGTGGTCGCCCTAATCGCTATGCTCCTTTTCGTGGGCTATATGGCCGCCAACCACATGACGGTGGAAATCATGCCTAAGCAGGACCAGGGCATGATCAGCATCAAGCTGGAAATGCCCGTGGGCACCAACGTGGAAACCACCGACAGTATCGCGAAAATTATCGAGGACCGTGTCAAGGATGTTCCCGAAATTGTCCATTACAGCGTGAACGTGGGCGGTTCCAACGGTTTTGCTACGGTGAACCAGGCCACCATGCGTATCAAGCTTTTGAAGGACTGGGAAGGCCGTACCAGGAGTACCGACCAGATCGTGGACTCCCTGCGTCCCTACCTGGCCGACATCCCCGATGCCTATATCGCCATCAAGTCCGCCTCGGCATCTGAAATGAACAACAACAGCGCAGGCGACGTGGTGCTGGAAATCAACGGCCTCAAGAAGGATTCCGTGATCAAGGCCTCTGAACTCATTATGGACCGGGTCAAGGAAACCATTGCCGGCGTAGTGGACGTAAAGACCAGCTACGAAGCGGGTAAGCCCGAAATCCGCCTGATTCCCAACAGGCAGGCCCTGGCCGACTACGGCGTGACCCTGCAGTCCCTTGCCACCTATAACTACATCGCCGTGAGCGGTTATGAAGCGGGTCAGTACACCGAAGACGGTGAAGAATACGACGTGTATGTGCGCATGCAGGAGAAGAACCGCAAGAGCCATGCCGACATCGAAGACCTGCCCATGAAGACCCCCAAGGGCTATGTGGCCGCCCGCGACCTGTTCTACATCGAAGACGGTGCAGGCCCCACCCGTATTGACCGTAAGCGCAAGATGACCCGCGTGGACGTTTCCATGAACCTGTTGCCTGGCCACACCACCGGTGAGGTCATGGGCAACCTGAACAAGCTTACCGCCAGCATGAAGGACGAACTCCCCGAGGGTATTTCCTTCAGCTTCGGTGCCCAGGCCGACATGCAAGAAGACATGGTGAACGAATTCAAGACCGCCATCATCATGGCCATCTTGCTCACCTACATCTTGCTGATTGCCCTGCTGGAAAGCTTTGCACAGCCCTTTATCATCATGACCACCATTCCTATGGGTGCCATCGGCGTGTTCCTCGCCCTGATTTTCACCGGCAAGGCTCTTTCCATGATCGCCCTCATGGCTATCGTGATGCTTATCGGTGTGGTGGTGAACAACGCTATTCTATTGCTTGACGAAGCCAACAGGCTACTCCGAAGCGGTTCTATGGGAAGGCGCTCTGCCATTATGACGGCAGGCAAGACCAAGTTCCAGCCCATCGCCCTGGCCACATTCGCTTCTGTGGTGGCCCAGATGCCTCTGGCCCTGGCCTTGGGCGGTAACGTGGCCGCCATGACCCAGCCTATGGGTATCGCTGCCGTGGGCGGC
>CACZII010000005.1 GCA_902781185.1 Fibrobacter succinogenes | reverse complement strand
TTTGGATTTGGCAACGAGTATAGCGAATTCAAGAACAATATATTCGAATTTGCGACGGCTGAAGATGGCCCTGACTGGCCCAATGGCCCGGCCTCTACGCTTTTGCTCCGAAGGATGCTTGAAAACAAGAATTTCAAGACGGCGTTTATCAACCGTATGCCCGTTCTGCTGGCTACCTATTTCGAAAAGTCCAGGCTTTTGGCACGCATCAACACGATGATGTCTGAAATTGAATCTGAAATAGCTCGGGACCAGAAACGCTGGAATTTGAATGCCTCGTACATGAGCGGGCAACTGGAAAAAATGAAAACCTTTGCGGGCTCTCGTCAGGCCGTTATCATGTCTGAAATGACGGATTTCTTTGGATTAGGTGAAACCGCCAAGGTTACGCTTTCGGTACAGGGTTCCGGTAAAATCATGGTCCACAATCTACCGCTGGACCGTAATTCGGTAACCGTGTCGTTCTTCAAGGGGACCCCTGTAAAATTGACCGCGAAAGCCAATGGTGGCGCCTTCAGCGGCTGGAGCGATGGCGTCAAGGAAGAGACTAGGACTATCGACCCTGAAAAGGTGTCATCCCTAACTGCCGTTTTCAAGTAAAGAAAGCCTGTATACAAAGTTGATTGTCAGTCGCGTGACAGACTTGGCGCCACTTCGCAAAGGCGTTGAAATAATGGGTTGGAGAAGTAGGTGAGGCGTATCAAAAACCAATCCTGCAAATACCCGCCTTTCCGTTTCCCGATAGTCTGGAATGTTGCGTATGCCCCCTGTGACTCCTACTTCGGAGAGGGGGAATAAGGAGAGAGCTACGGAATAGCCGTGGCTGATTTCTAGATCGCTGTCGTAATAGGGTTGATAAATTCCAGAAAACTGGAGGGCATGCTTAATGATTCTGGTGTTGATTTCGAAAATCCCACCGTAATCGTAATAATCCTGATTGTAACGGGTCCCGTAGTATAGGGAGTAGCGCAATTCGATGCGGTCAGTCCAGGAAAAATCATGATAAATTAACAACCTTGCATATTGCTTTTCAAGGACATCAATAAATACGGAGTTTTCATATACCACACCGATGTCATTGTATTCGAAACCGATGGATCCGTACTTGGAATTGCGCATGGCGATGGAAAATTCGGCTTCGCTTGCGTATAGGGTCAGAGCAAGAAAGAGGATAGAAAAAATCACTTTCATAGTTCTCTCCTGATAGCATTGCTTAAGATTTCATATCCTTCTGGCCTCGGGTGAAGCCCGTCACGGAATAGGTCTTCGTTGATGGTGTAGTCTTGGTCAAGAAACAGACTATATGCATCTACAAATTTGAATCTTAAATTTGTGTTTTTCAAAGAATCTGCTAAAAGTTGGTTCTGCTTTTCAATGAGCCTGTTGTGGTCTATTTCATTTTCGCCTTTGTAATGGCGGGGTAGGATTGAAATGGCAAGAAGAAATTCGGCTTGAAGAACTTGGGCCTGTTGGACATAGGCGTGGGCGAAGGACTGGATGGTATCCTGGGCATTTTCTTGGTTTATGCCGATATGCCCTATGTCATTTGTGCCCATGAGCATTATGGTCCACCTGCCTTTGCAATCCGATATGTCCCATTTTTGAATGTCGCGTAATTTGGCCCCGTTGACGGCATGCTTGTGGATGATATACCCGGGGAAGAAAGATTCCACATCCCATTGGTGCGTAATGGAATCGCCGATAAAGCATAGCTCAGAAACGGCGTCATCCTGAGTGCATCCTGCCAGCAGGAAAGACAAGAACGGCAACAGAAAAAAGGGGGTAAAACTGTGTTTTTTTTGCATGGTTGCTTCTATGGTTGCTCGTCTTGGTTCCTTGGGCATAAAGATAGCCTTTTTTTTCTACATTATAGGTACTATGAGCTTCAATACGAAAATTCTCTGTATTGGCGCGGGCTACGTCGGTGGCCCCACCATGACCGTTATTGCCGACAAGTGCCCCGACGTGAAAGTGACCGTGGTGGATATCAACCAGGCCCGAATAGACGCTTGGAATAGCGACAACCTTCCGATTTTTGAACCTGGCCTGGATGATGTGGTAAAACGTGCCCGTGGCAGGAATCTTTTCTTTAGCACGGACATTCCCGCGGCCATTAAGGAAGCAGATATCATCTTTGTTTCCGTGAACACACCTACGAAGACCTTTGGCCATGGCGCTGGCAAGGCTTCTGACCTGCAGTACTGGGAAAAGACGGCTCGCAACATTTTGGAAGTGGCGAACGAAGGGAAGATTATTGTGGAAAAGTCCACACTCCCGGTGCGTACCGCCGCCGCCATGGAACGGATTCTGAATAGCAACGACAAGGGCTTGCATTTTGAAGTGCTCTCTAACCCCGAGTTCCTTGCTGAAGGCACCGCCATCAAGGACCTTTTCGAACCGGACCGCGTGCTCATCGGCTCTCACCAGACGGAGTCTGGCTTGGCCGCCTGCCAGAAGTTGGTGGACGTGTATGCCCATTGGGTTCCCCGTGAGCGCATCTTGACGACGAACCTCTGGAGTTCCGAGCTTACCAAGCTTACTGCCAATGCCTTCCTGGCTCAGCGCATCAGCTCCATCAACTCCATTAGCGCCCTTTGCGAAAAGACTGGGGCTGACGTAGATGAGGTGGCCTACGTGATGGGCAAGGATACCCGTATTGGCCCGAAGTTCCTCAAGGCCTCTATCGGCTTTGGCGGAAGTTGCTTCAAGAAGGATATTTTGAACCTGGTGTACCTGTGCGGCTATTACGGACTGCCCGAAGTCGCTGCCTACTGGGAATCTGTGGTGAAGATTAACGAATGGCAGACCCACCGTGTGGTGGATCGCATGCTGGAAACCATGTTCAACACCATTGCTAGCAAGAGGATCGCCGTGTTCGGCTTTGCCTTCAAGGCTAATACAGGTGATACCCGCGAAAGCCCCGCCAACCTGGTGGTCCGCGACTTGCTCAACGAGCATGCTCAGCCTGTGGTTACCGATCCGAAGGCCATTCCCGACGCCAAGCGCGACCTGAAGGACGTGCTGGACCAGGTTCAGTTTGAGGAAGACCCGTACAAGGCCGCCGAAGGCGCCCACGCTGTGGTGGTCTGCACCGAATGGAAGTGCTTTGCTGAGCTGGATTGGAAACGCATCTATAAGGGCATGGCCAAGCCGGCCTTCGTGTTTGATGGGCGTAACATCTTGGATGCTGACGCTCTTCGTAAGATTGGCTTCGAAGTGTCCAGTATCGGTAAGGGAAAGGCTGAGTAGAAATGTTTGACTACCTTGTTGTGGGTGCAGGCCTTTTTGGAGCGGTCTTTGCGCATGAAGCGCATAAGCGGGGGAAAAGTGTCCTCGTAATAGACCGGCGTGCCCACATTGCTGGTAATGTCTACACCGAAAATGTGGGTGGTATAAATGTACACAAGTTTGGTGCTCACATTTTCCATACCAGCAACAAGGAAGTCTGGGACTATATCCAGCAGTTCGCGGAGTTCAATCGCTATACCAATAGCCCAGTGGCCCGCTATAAGAAAGAACTGTATAATCTGCCCTTCAACATGAATACCTTCAGCCAGATGTGGGGGGTCAGGACTCCGTCCGAAGCCCAGGCGAAGCTGGATGAGCAGAAGGCGGAAGCGGTTGCCGCGTTGAATGGCCGTGAACCTGCCAATCTAGAAGAACAGGCGCTGTCACTGGTTGGCCGCGATATCTACGAAAAGCTCATCAAGGGCTATACCGAGAAACAGTGGGGCCGCAAGTGTACTGAGCTCCCGGCATTCATTATCAAGCGATTGCCCGTGCGTCTGGTTTACGACAACAATTACTTTAACGATAAGTACCAGGGGATCCCTGTTGGTGGTTATACTCAGATAGTTGAAAAAATGCTGGAGGGTGTCGAGGTTCGTCTAGGGGTGGATTTCTTCAAGGAACGTGGTGCTCTAGTTGCTGACGCTCGAAAAATCGTTTTCACGGGTATGATTGACGAGTATTACGACTACAAGTTTGGTGAATTGGAATATCGCAGTCTCCGCTTTGAGACGGAGGACCTACCCCAGGAAAATTACCAGGGCAATGCCGTAGTCAATTACACGGAAGCAGAGGTTCCCTTTACCCGTATCATTGAGCATAAACATTTTGAATATGGTTGTCAGGGCGGCCTTGCCACAGACCATACGGTGGTGACTCGCGAGTATCCTGCCACTTGGAAGCGTGGGGATGAGCCTTATTACCCCATGAACGACGAAAAGAACAACGCGCTCTATGCCAAGTACAAGGCCTTGGCCGATGCAGAAGCAAACGTGATTTTTGGCGGCCGTCTGGGAATGTACAAGTATTTTGACATGCATCACGTGATTGCGGAGGCTCTTGCCTGCGTAGGGAAGGAGTTCGGGTAAAAATGTTTGATTCTTTTGTGATTTTTGGTGGGTGTGGATTCATTGGGTCTCATATGCAGCGGTTACTTCGGGAAAAGTATCCGGATGCGAAAATATATGTTGCAGATTTGCTTGCTGAAGGCACCGAATTCTCTCAAAAGATCGATGTTCGTAAACCGATTGAAATGCAGGGAAGTTTCGGTAAGAATACGCTTGTCTTTAATTTCGCTGCCATTCACCGCACTCCTGGACATCCTGATTACGCCTATTTTGAAACTAACATCCGCGGTGCAGAGAATGTCTGCGCTTTTGCCGAAAAGAATGGCATAGAGAACATCGTATTCACCAGCAGCATTGCCCCTTATGGCGCTGCTGAAGAACTGAAGACCGAAGAAACTCTCCCGACCCCCAACACGCCTTATGGAATTTCCAAGTTGGTTGCTGAAAAGATTCATCGAGAGTGGTCTGCTAAAGGCGAAAACCATAGGCTTTCTATCGTTCGTCCGGGAATCGTATTCGGTAAGGGCGAGAATGGCAATATGACTCGCTTGTATAAGGGCTTGAAAGGTCACAAGTTTGCCTATGCTGGCCGCAAAGATACAATCAAGGCTTGCATCTATGTGAAAGATTTGGTACGAGTCATGCTTGCTATGGCCGAAAATGAAAACGCAAATCGGGTGCAGCTTTACAACTGCTGTTATTTCCCTTCGTTTACCATAGAACAGATTGCAAGTACTATGCTTGAAGCGACTGGCATGAACCGTCACATTCCGTACATTCCTCAAAAACCGATGATGGCTGCAGCGACGGTATGTGGCATGCTTGGCGGACTGGGTTTAGGTATATGTCCCGCCCGTGTGAAGAAACTCATGGTGTCCACCAACATTGATGGTGCAAAATTAGCGCGGGATTATCCGCTAGGGTATTCTTTAAAGGATGCCTTTAGAGACTGGTTCAAGGATTGCGGAGAAAAAGAGTTAGTATGAGCTTGAATGCTAAGATAATTGTTGCAACACACAAGGCGTATCAGATGCCGACGGATTCCATGTATATTCCTGTTCAGGTTGGTGCTGAGGGCAAGAATTCCTTGGGCTACGCCATGGACAACGTGGGCGACAATATCAGTGTGAAGAACAAAAACTATTGTGAACTTACCGGTCTTTATTGGGCTTGGAAAAACATGGATGCCGAATATATCGGACTGTCCCACTACCGCAGGCATTTTTCTACTAAGCCGGGTAGAGATAAATGGTCATCCATTTTAACGGCTTCCGAATTGGAATCCCTAGTTCAGGGTGTTGATGTAATCTTGCCGAAACCAAGGAACTACTTCATTGAGTCAAATTACTCGCAATATGTCCATGCTCACCATGCTATAGATTTGGATACGACAAGACAGATCCTGTCTGAGAAATATCCCGAGTATTTGGCTGCCTATGATGCCTACATGAAAAGAACGATTGGCCATCGTTTCAATATGTTTATAATGAAAAAGGATAAGTTCGATAGTTATTGTAAATGGCTGTTCGACATCCTTTTTGAACTGGAAAAACGGCTGGATATTTCTCAATACAACCAGAATGATTCTCGCGTATTTGGCTTTGTAAGCGAAAGACTAATAGATGTTTGGTTGGAAACAAATTCCATAAAGTACAAGGAAATTCCCTGCATGTTTATGGAAAAACAGAACTGGATTGTGAAAGGCTTTAATTTCTTGAAGCGGAAATTTGGGGTAAAGTCTTAATTTACTTTAAGAAATGGGGAGAGCGTTTTTATGCCAAAGACTGTTTATCTAGGAATGATCGGGGACATTATGCACCCAGGTCTTATCAATATCATCAATGAGGGCGCCAAGTATGGCGATGTGATGATTGGGCTTTTTACGGACAAGGCGATTGCGACGCACAAGCGTCTTCCATACCTGAACTACGAACAACGCAAGAATGTCATCGAGAACATCCGCGGAGTCTCGAAGGTCGTGCCTCAGGATGAATGGAGCTATGTCGAGAACCTGAAAAAGTACAAGCCGGACTACATCATCCACGGTGACGACTGGCTCTACGGCCCGGACAAGTATATCCGTGATGAGGTGTTCAAGGTCATGGAAGCTCAGGGTGGCAAGGTGATTGAAATCCCTTACACGCAGGGCATTACCTCGACCGGCCTCAAGAAGGAAATGGAATCGCTGGGCACGACCCCGCAGGCTAGGCTTTCTTCGCTGCGCCGTCTGATTGCGGCAAAGCCGATTGTCCGTATTCTGGAATCGCATAACGGCCTTACCGGTCTTATTGCCGAACACACGAGTGTTGAGATAAACGGCTGCATCCGCGAGTTCGATGGCATGTGGTCTTCGTCCCTTACCGATTCTACCAGCAAGGGCAAGCCGGATATCGAGGCGGTGGACCTCACGACCCGCCTGCACGACCTGAACGATACGCTTGAAGTCACGACCAAGCCAGTCATTTTTGATGGTGACACGGGTGGAAAGGTGGAACATTTCGGTTTTACGGTCCGCACGCTGGAACGCCTCGGCATCTCTGCGGTTATTATCGAGGACAAGGTTGGGCTCAAGCAGAACTCCCTGTTCGGGACTGACGCCATCCAGACGCAGGACACCATCGAGGGCTTCTGCACCAAGATTCGTGCAGGCAAGGACGCACAGATTACGAATGACTTCATGGTGATTTCCCGCTGCGAATCCCTGATTGCGGGCAAGTCCGTCGACGATGCGCTGGAACGCTGCCATGCCTATGTGGCTGCCGGTACCGACGGCATCATGATTCATTCCAAGGACAAGAGCGGCGAGGATATCAAGGAATTCTGCAAGCGCTTTCGCGAAAAGGATGCGCATACGCCGATTGTCGCCGTGCCCACGACCTACAACCAGTTTACCGAAGAGGAACTGGCGACCTGGGGCATCAACGTGGTCATCTATGCAAACCACATGCTGAGGTCTGCATACCCTGCCATGGTGAAGTGCGCCGAATCTATCCTGACGCACAGTCGTAGCCTTGAGGCTTCCAACGACTACTGTATGCCCATCAAGCAGATTCTGAACCTCATTCCCGGAACGATGAAGAAGTAACGGTATTCTACTTATGATTAGTCCGAAGTTTTTTATCGACACACTCGGTTCCTACGGCATTGATTTTTTTGCCGGGGTTCCCGATTCCTTGCTCAAGAACATTTGTGCCTACATTGCCGACAATAAGGATGCAAGGCATAATGTGATTGCCGCGAACGAAGGTGCTGCCGTGGGCCTTGCTGCTGGCTACCACCTGGCTACGGGAAACATCGGTGTCGTGTACATGCAGAACTCGGGCGAAGGCAACATCATCAACCCGCTCGCTTCGCTTACCGACAAGGAAGTCTACAACATTCCCGTACTGCTTCTCATTGGCTGGCGTGGCCGTCCGGGCGTTCACGACGAGCCCCAGCATGTGAAGCAGGGTAAGGTGACTACAGGCATCCTGAACACCATGGGCGTGAACTTTGACGTGCTTTGCAAGGAAGAGGACAAGGCGGCAAAGCAGATTGCGAAGGCCGTCAAGACGATGAAGGAAACGGGCGAGGTCTATGCGCTTGTCATCGAGAAGGACACCTTCGAGGATTACAAGCTCCAGAGCGTCGAGAAAAACGACCTCACGATGAGCCGCGAAGAAGCTATCCAGACTGTGGCTGCTGCGCTCGGCGAAAAGGACGTGATTGTCTCTACCACTGGCATGATCAGCCGCGAACTTTTTGAATACCGCGCCCAGAAGTGTGAAGGTCACGAGCGCGACTTTTTGACGGTGGGCTCCATGGGACACGCCTCGCAGATTGCGCTTGGCATCGCGATGGAAAAGGAAGACCGCAAGGTATGGTGCTTTGACGGTGACGGCGCGACCATCATGCACATGGGTTCCATGGCGATTGTCGCGAGCAAGTCTCCCGCAAACTACGTTCACGTGGTGTTCAACAACGGCGCGCACGACTCCGTGGGCGGCCAGCCGACGGTAGGCCTCAAGATCGACCTGCCCGCTGTCGCGAAGGCCGTGGGTTATCGCGATGCTCTGACCGCTGACAGCAAGGAATCGCTTGCTGAATCGCTGGGCAAGTTGCGCAGTATGGAAGGCCCCGTGCTCCTCGAAGTCAAGGTGAAGAAGGGCAACCGCAAGGACTTGGGCCGCCCGACTACCACGCCTATCGAAAACAAGAACTCTCTCATGGAGTTCCTGAGGAAATAAGAATGCGACTCGCCCTGCTGTCGGATATCCATGCGAACGTGACGGCATTGAATGCGGTGCTCGAGGAAGTCGGACGTCGCAATGTTGACAAGTTTGTGCTGTTGGGCGACCTAGTTAATTACGGCATGCGTCCGAACGAAATCGTGGACATGGTCCGCGAAATGGATGACAAGTTTATCGCGAAAATCTGGGGAAACCACGAGAAAGCGGTCATGGACAACGACACGACTCGTTTCGCGACAGACCGTGGGCGCGCCATCCTCCATTATACGCAAAAGCGCCTTTCGCAGGAATCCATCGACTTTATCAACAACAGGATGAACCGCGACGGTACTTGTTCCCTGGAAATCGACGGCAAGAAGTTTCTACTAGTGCATGGCATTATGGGTGACCCGTACTGGGGCAAGTTTACGCCTGTAGAACTTACGCGTGAAGAATACGCCCCGTACGATTTTGTACTGACGGCCCATTCCCATTTGTGCCATTACTTCGAAGTGCTTTTCAGGGCGGATTCCCCGAGCACGAGAAACAAGAAGAAGACTGTCTTTATTAATCCCGGATCTGTGGGGCAGCCGCGCAACATTAATCCTTGCGCGCAGTTTGGAATTCTCGATACCGAGACGACGGAATACGAGCATGTTTGTGTTCCGTACGACATCGTGGCGGAACAGGAACTTTATACGGACGAGGTAGATGTGTTCTACAAGGATCGTCTGACTTTAGGAATTTAAACAGAGGCTTAACATGAAGAAAAATCTGTATGTCATAAGTGGTGCCACCGGCATGACCGGCAGTGAACTTTCGCACCAGCTGCTGAAAGAAGAAAACATCGTTGTCGGTTTTGACAACTTCTTCGCCAGTTCCATCGACACGGTCAAGGACCTAGTCGGTCGCGATGACTTTATCTTTTTCGAATACGATATCAACAATGCCGAAAACATGGCCGCTGTCGCCGACAAGGTGAAGAGCCTCAAGGGTTCATACTCCGGCCGCCTGGTGTTTATCAACTGCGCTGCGGTTGTCCACACGAAGCATTTCTACGAAGTGGAACATACGTTCCAGACGAACGTCATCTCGATGAAGACCTTCCTTGAAATGGCAATCGCCCTCGGTGCCGACACCTACATCAACTGCTCCACCTCCGAAGTGTATTCCATGCAGTCGTGGAACGCGAACGGCGGCGTCCGCGAAGACGATTTCTTGGTCATGGCGACGGCGGAACATAGCCAGCGCACGAGCTATGCGGTGGGCAAGTTGCTTACGGAATTTTTCATGAAGGATGCCGTGGACAAGGGCAAAATCAAGGGCTGCTCCATCCGCTTTGCGAACGTGTACAGCAAACATGAACGCTTTGCCGACCACATTATCCCGCACATCATCAACAACCTTCTCGAAAAGCCCGAAGTCACGCTGCTCGAGAATTCGAAGGTTAACAAGCGTACGTTCCTCCACAACATCGACAGCTGCCGCGCCGTGATGGAACTCATGGAATCGCCCGAGGCTCTCGACGGTACTGTCTATAACGTCGCGACCGAAGAGGAAATCTCCATTGTGGATCTGGTGAAACTGATTGCGAAGAAGATGGGCATGGACGACGTGAAAATCAAGTTCGAAGGTTTCCGCAAGTCCGACCCGGAACGTCGCCTGCTCAATACCGACAAGATTCGTACGCGTACTCACTGGAAACCCATTGTGACTCTCGACGAAGGCCTTGAAATGTGCGTGAAGAGTATTGAAAGATGAAGTACCTGATTATTACCGTTGCCGGGACGGCAACCCGCTTTAACAGGGACACGGAAAAGGAAACCCTGAAGTGCCTTTACTATAAGGATTCCCCGAAGTTTGCGCTGTTGAACCAGCTTATCAAAAACTGCGGTGAATACGACAAGTACATCATCGTGGGCGGCTACCTCTATTCTGCTCTTGAAGAATATGTGAAGGAAAACCTCCAAGCCTACGGCGACAAGATTGAACTGGTTTATAACGAGCACTTCAAGGACTACGGTTCGGGCTACAGCCTGTACAAGGGCATCGAGGCCGTGAAGGAACCGGGCGATGTCACCTTCGTTGAAGGCGACCTGTTCTTCTTGAAAGAAAATTTCAAGCCGGTTTACGATAGCGAAAAAAGCGTGCTCACGATCAATCGCGAACCCATCTATTCGAACAAGGCCGTGGCGCTTTACGTATCGACGGATGGCCGCCCGCATTACCTGTACGACACGAATCATTCTTCGCTCACGATTCCGGAGCCGTTCCTGGCGGTATTCAATTCTGCGCAGATGTGGAAGTTCCAGTCGGCAGAAAAGCTGTACGAGGCCGTCGCATCCCTGACCGAGAAGCAGCTCCAGGGCACGAACCTCGAGATTATCCAAGCGTATTTCAACAAGCTTTCCCGCGAAGAGTACGACGTAGTCACATTCGACGCTTGGTTCAATTGCAACACCGTTGCGGACTACAACATTGTCCGCGAACTTATGGAGTAAGTATGGATATCCTGAACAAGAAAATTGCCTTGCTCAAGTCCAAGGTCGAAAAGAACGAGACGATTACGATTATGATTATCGGACTCGGGAGCGTCGGTACGTTCCTGCTCGACTTTTTGGTGAGCCTCCGTGACCCGCAGCTGAAAATCGTGGTCGCGGGCCGCAATGCCGCTAAGATGCAGATGGACGTGAACATCGTCCGCACGGCAGCGACAATCCGTCGCGAACTGCGCAGCCAGATTGAAATTCTCGGCGACTGCGACCTGAACGATGTCGACAGCATCGCCGCGACAATCAAGAAGGCAAACCCCGACTTTATCGTGAACAGCAGCCGCGTGTATTCGGGCCTCAAGTACGGGAGCATCTCGTGGAGCAACCTGCGCGCTTACGGCATCTGGTCCCCGCTTTCTATCCGTTATGCGAAGAACATCATGGCCGCTTACGAAAAGACTGGCTCGAACGCCGTCACCATCAACACCTCGTATTCCGACGCCGTGATCCCCTGGCTCAAGTCTGCGGGCAAGACTTACTTTGATTTCGGTAGCGGTAACCTGAACCACCTGATTCCGCGCATGAAGTTCTTCATGGCCGAAAAGTACAACATCGACAACCTGAACGATATCGATGTGACACTTGCGGTGAGCCATTTCCACGACGTGGTGATATCGAAGGAAGGTCACGCTGAGGGCCAGACGCTGCTCCTGAATTTCAAGAAGGATGGCAAGGATTTGCCGTTTGACCAGGCCGAAGTGCTGGCCGCCTGCTCCATCCCGATGCCCGTGGACCAGAAGCGCAACATGATGAACGCTTCGAGCAACTTCAACATCATCGATTCCATCTTGACCGCTCTCCGCGAAAAGACGGTGACCAAGGTACATGCGCCCGGCGTCGATGGCGAAATCGGTGGCTACCCGGTACTCATTGACGGTGCGAAGGCGGAAGTCTCTTTCGATACTTCGCTCTTTGGCATGGATGACATGCGTGCTGCAAACCGCAAGTCTATTTACTGCGACGGCATCGAGAACGTGGAAAACGGTACGCTCGTCTATACCGACGAACTCGTCGCGAAGGTGAAGAAGGCTTTCAACGTCGATTTGCCGAAGCGCGTCGCGTTCGAAGACATCGAGAAGACGGCCGACTTTATCATCAAGAATATTATCGAGCCGTTCGTATCTTAGTTTAAGCGTTTGTGTTTAGAATGTTAATCGGATAATAGAAGAAACCTGAAGTATGATTTCTGTGGCAATGGCGACATATAATGGAGAGCGGTTCTTACAGGAACAGTTAGACTCCATTTTTAACCAGAATTATAGCGACATTGAAATCATTGTTTGCGATGACTGCTCGACTGATGGTACATGGGCCCTTTTAAAACAGAATGAAGAAAAGGACTCTAGACTTCATTGCTACAGGAATTCTTCAAATTTGGGGTTCAAAAAGAACTTTGAAAAAGCGATATCCCTATGTAAAGGCGATTATATTGCTCTTTCAGACCAAGACGATATTTGGGAAAAGGAACACTTAAAGAAGCTTCTGGATGTCATAGGAGATAACGATATCGCCTGTGGTGACGCTGTATTGATTGACGGCGATGGTAGAGAAATAGGAATGTCTTTGAGTGAGGCTGACTACTTTTATGATTGCTCGGGTAGTTCGTTAGCGAAGGCATATCGCATTTTTTATGGGAGCTCTTGTTTTCAGGGTGCTTCGATGCTTATTCGAGCAATTTTTTTGAAAAAAGCATTGCCAATTCCTCAAAATGTTCTGTATCATGATACGTGGTTTGCGGCCTTGGCGTGTTTTAGCAAAGGCTTGCATTATGAAAAGTTTGTTATTACAAGACATCGTATACATGGGAAAAATGCTTCTCATCGGCCTCACTGGAGATCCTTTTTAAAGTTAGTGCATTTGAAAAAGAATCGGGAAAGGGTAGATAGAGTTCCGTTGGCGGCGGCCATTCAAGAAAGAATAGCAGACATTTCCTCTGTTCAGAAGGCGTTTTTGGAATATGTCCCAAAATATAGAGACAACATAAGGACGTTGCGTGGAAAAATTTCGAATGTCTTTTTCCGTTTGAGACATTATCACGATATTTATACTACCAATCGAAAGATATTTATCGAATGGTAAGGAACACTGGCGTGGAATATGTCAAAGGCGATTAAGGCAGGTCTGGGATACGTTATTGGCAACTATATGCTGAAAGGATTGTCATTTTTGACAATTCCTATTTTTACGCACCTGCTAACGCCAAGTGATTATGGAACTTTCAATACATTTACGGCAAGTGAATCCATTTGTATGGTTCTTCTTGGCTTAGCTATACACAGCAGCTATAAAAATGCAAAATATAAGTACGGAGATATGGATGGCAAAAATTTATTTGACAACTATGTCTCTACGACGATGCTGTTGTTGTACTTTATGGTTGCGATTTTTATAGCCGTTTTTTTGCTGTTTTCCGGGGTGTTCGAAAATATTCTTGGACTTGAAAGAAGGTGTATCTATTTATTGGTGCCATGTTGTTTTGGGTATGCGGTTATCTGCTGTTTTAATGCTTATGTAGGGCTTCAGTACAAATTTCAGAAATATTTGCTTGTTGCTGCAACAAATGCCGTGTCCTCTATAGCGTTATCCATTATCTTAATAAAGACTTTCTTTGCCTCTTCAGCCTATATGGGACGTATTTTAGGGGCAACTCTACCTGTTTTTCTAGTAGGTCTGGTTATCTCCATTGGTTTTATAAAAAAAGCGAGACCATGTAACTACAGAAGTTTTTTGAATTGGGGCATACGATACAGTTTGCCTATTGTTCCCCATGGGTTGAGTCAAACAATTCTTTCTCAGTTTGATCGTGTGATGATATATAGGATGATAGGAACTGCACAGGCGGGTATATACAGCTTTAGTTATACAATATACACCATATATCATGTGACTTTGCAATCGTTAGACAATGCGTGGGGACCTTGGTTTTACGAAAAAAGGCATTCTGATGATTTAGAATCCATAAAAAAGACAAGCACGATATATATATCCTTAATGGCCTTGTTCAATGCTGTCCTCATTCTGATTAGTCCCGAGATAGTTCGTCTTTTGGCGCCAAGTTCTTATCATGACGCGGTATACAGCGTTATGCCGGTGGTTGGGGCGGGCTTTTTTGTTTTTTTGTACAATATCCCTGCTTCAGTAGAATACTATTATGAGAAAACGAAATTTATTGCTTTAGGAACAGTTTCGGCGGCGCTTTTGAATATCGTACTGAATTTCATTTTCATCACGAAATATGGATATATTGCTGCTGCATATACGACTCTTGTGACTTACGTCTTGTATTTTACGTTCCATTATATATTGGCATATAGAATCGAAGGAAAGTCCTTGTTTGATACGAAAAAAATACTGCTGATAAGCTTGTTGGTGTTTTTTGTCATTTTTGCAGGGAGGCTTTTCATAGATGCATTGTTTGTTCGGTGGGCGATTGCTGCAACATTGTGTTTTTTACTACTTTTCTTCGAAGAGCGTAGTTTTGGGTTCATAAAGAAGAAATTAAGGAAGCTTCAGGTATGCAAAAGGAATTAGAACTTAAGGAAATACAACAGGAAACGTTAGGCCTCTTAAGAAAGATAATCCAGATTTGTGATGAGATTCATATAAACTACTTTGTTGCGTATGGAACGTTGATTGGGGCCGCTCGTCATAAGGGGTATATCCCTTGGGACGATGATTTTGATATTTGGATGACCCGTCCTGAATTTGACAAGTTTGTCGATTATTGTAAAACAAATGCCGCTGCTCTTTTACCGTACAAACTTTTTGATTTTGAAAATTCTCCTGGTTACCCTTACGGGATTCCGCGTTTTTGTGATACGCGATTCAGGATGGAAACGGCTGCTCATAACGTAAGTCTGGGCCTTTTCATAGATGTATATCCCTTGGATGGTCTTGGGAAAAATATTTCAAGGGCTAAACGGAAAATTCTCCCCAGGGAAAAACTTTGGAAAAAGTGCTGCCGTTTTCAGCGAGCAAAAAAATACTATAAATCTGCGCATCTTTTGGTAAATATTCCAAATTATCTAGTGTATCTGTTTTCGTACCTTTTCCCGATGGCGTTTTATTTAAAAAAACTGAAGAATTTGTCGAAGATGTATTCTTTTGAGGATAGTGATTATGTGGAATGCTACACTTGGGAAGAACCGTTTTGCCCCAAGCCGAAAGAGTGCTTTATGGACTACGAATATCTAGAATTTGAAGGTATTAAAGTTAAGGCTCCCAAAAATTACGATAAGCTGCTCCGGGATATTTATGGCGATTATATGGTAATGCCTCCTGTAGAACAGAGGAAACCTGCCCATAATTACAAGATATATAGGAATGTTTAGTGAGCGGAGACAGATAAAGAGCTAAATTATATATAAAAGTATTTGTGGGTTGCTAACTGTTTATGGAAATTTTTGTTGCCAACATAGTATTATACGGACTTTGGCTTTTTTGGAGTTTCCGCAATCGCGATGAGTGTAGTGCGTTCTACATTTTCTCGGTGGCAATGTATTTTGTCGTTGCCTGTATAGGTGTGTTTGTCTTTGAAATAGGCTTATACCAAGACGAAATATCGGACCACCGCAGTATGGAATATTTGAGCTTTATTCCATATGCTCTTATGTTCGTCATGATGGCTGTTGTTCTTTATCCATTGAAGGCAATACCAAAATTTGAATTGGGGTGGGAAAAACGACGTGTTTCCCGGTGTTCTGTTGTCTTTTTGTTCTTAATCTTGGCACACCTGCTTTTTTACCTATATGGATTCCAATTCGGACTTGTTACTGATGCGGGAGATGCGTATTACATGAGTGCTTCCGGGGATTTGGGTTTAAGATATGGATCTGATGTAGAGGTAATAATATCTAAAATTTTAAGAAGGCTTTCCATTTGCGTGATGCCAGTGTTTTTCTATCTTCAGTTTTATCGTATTTCAAAGAACCAGCAGGCTATGATGGCTTTGCTATTCCTAGTATTGGGGTTCTGCGCTTATGTAATTCCGCCTATTTTGAATGGCAGTCGGGGAGGCATGTTCTTCGACTTCTTTATCATGATATACATTTATTTGAATTTTAGTAGTGAAATTCCCGTTAAGATGAAAAAGCTGTTATATGCGTTTGTAATTTTGGTTCTTCTTGGTCTGGTGTTTTACGCCTTGGTTGTTTCTGTTGCGCGAGCTAAAGGTGATTCTGATGTGGCGGTGTTTAGAATTTTCCGCTATTTTGGTGAACCATTCTTGAATTTGGGATTGGTTTATTGGAATTCTACGGATGTTCATACATATGGTGTTCGTTTTTTCCCAAAAGTACTCGAATGGGTGGGTGGACTTGAACTTCCCGACTCTAAATACGGGGCGGAAGGTCTGCGCGAATTTTGGACGCATATCTATGGGGTTAATATGTATTACTTTAAAACCCTATTCGGTGATCTTTACATGGAATTTGGCGTTATTGGGTCTTATGTTGTGGTCATTGTTTTAGCCTTGGTGGCCCGCTTTGTTAAGAAGTTGAAGAATTCTTTTTTGTGCCATTTTATTATGTTCTATTATGCCCGAAATGTGGTAATATACGGAATTTTCGGTTTTGGCATGGATCAGAAGATTGTTGTTGATCTGGCATACGCTATAGTCTTTTGGGTTATTTTTTCAAGATTTTGGAATCCTGTAAAAAAACAAGATGAATCGTTGGAAAAGTTAGGCTAGGTGGTGGGGGCTTTTATGGTTAGTAAGTTGATTTATTTTTTTGAAGGGTTGCTGTTTAAAATATTCTGCATATTTCCAATCCGAAACAAGATTATCGGCAATACCATGCGTGGGCGAAAGTTTGGAGACAATCCCCAGTATGTTTTTGAAGCCTTGCATCAGCTGAATCCAGACATTGACTTTGTGTGGCTGGTTGATAAGAAATTCCAGGTGGATTTGCCCAGCTGGGTTCGGCCTGTGTATTATAACAATGTCTTTAAGTTTCTGTTTGAAATGGCCACGGCGAAGGTGTACATTAATTCACATGTTTACGGAATGGGGTGGCGTAAGCGTAAAGGCCAGCTTGTCATAGAAACTTTTCATGGTGGTTTGGGTATAAAAAAAATCAATTTTGATGTGACTCACGTTCGCGAAACCCCTCGGTTGGCCAAATCAATTATTAATACGTGCAATATATCTGATGTATTTATTTCGCAGTCAGAACATTTGTCGACCCTTTATCGCAGGGCGTTCGGTTATAAAGGATTGATATATAAATGCGGCTACCCCAAGAATGACAAGTTGATTAAAGGTAACCCAGAAATACCTGTAAATGTTCGAAATCATTTTGGTATTTCAGAAAATGACAAAATAGTCCTATATGCCCCTACATTTAGGGATTCTTTTGAGAAGAATGGAGAGATGGATTTCTCTGTTTATGGGATAGATTTTGCTCGAATGAAGTCTGCTTTTGAGAAAAAATTTGGTGGAACGTGGACGGTCATGGTGAAATGGCATCCGATTCTTGCAAATTATGTGAAAGACAGAGATGTTGGACTGTGTAAGGGCTATTTGGATGCTACACAGTATAATGACATGCAAGACTTGATTATTGCATCTGATGCCGTTGTTTCTGACTATTCCAGTTGCATATTTGACGCCGCGTTGCGAGAAATTCCTTGCTTTACTTTTGCAACTGATTTTGAAGAATACAAGAAAGATCGTGGTGTATATTACGAAATGGATGAACTGCCATTCCCCTATGCTCATAATAACGATGAATTAGAAGCGAACATATTGAATTTTGATCAAGAGGACAACTCCAGTAAGTGGGCTGCTTTTAAGGAAAGGACGGGTTTGTTTGAATCGGGACATGCCGCTCTCGACATAGCCTGTAAAATTGATGAATTTATAAAGACCGGCAAAGTCTCTTGGACTCTAGATTCTTGATGGAAAAGATATGCTTTTGAAGTTGCGCAATAAGATCCGGTATTATGAGATAATCGTCTATAATATGCTTATCTTGACGAGATGGTATTCTGTAATCCGGAATTTTGTTTTGCGGCATAAATACGACAGCATTCCCGCTATATACGCCGTAGTACTTCAAAAGGTGCGAAAGAAGGCGTCGGCTGGTGAAAAAATCAACGTTGCCTTTTACATATTGGAAACCAACAAGTGGAAATATGAGGGTGTTTACCGCCTGTTAGAAAAGGATGAGCGGTTTAACCCCTACATTGTTGTGGTCCCCTATGCGGCGGGAGCTGTTATTCAGACGGATTATATCCCGCATATGCGCAAAGTTTATGAATACTTTAAAACACGTGGCTACAATGTCTTCTTGCCCTATTCAGAACAAGAACAGCGTGTTTTGACGAAGCGCGAGTCCAAGGAGATGAATCCGGATATCCTGTTCCACATGAATTGTTGGCACGAATATGGCAAGTTTGTAGATTTTGGCTATGAGAATAATATGGACTGCTTGCAGGCCTATGTTCCTTATGCTTGGATGATTAGCAACCGCTATATTGAACATTTCAATAGAGATTTCCACAACAAACTTTGGAAGATTTATTATGAAACGCCAATGCATGTGGACATGGCGAAAAAGCATGCAATTAACAAGGGCGTAAATGCTGTTGCAACGGGATACCCCCTGTTAGATTCCTTCTTTTTTCCAAAAAAGAGTGTGGTGGATGTGTGGAAACCCCAGGAAAAGAAAAAGAAACGTATTATATGGGCGCCCCATCACCACATGCTAGAGAAAAACCGTGATGCGAATTTCTTGGATATATGCGATTTTATGGTCGAAATGGCCAAGAAATATGCCGACCAGGTGCAATTTGTGTTTAAACCTCATCCTGAATTGGCAAAAAAACTGGATATGGCAATTCCTGGCTGGAATAAGGAACGTCGAGAAGCATATTATAATCTGTGGGAAACTATGCCGAACACACAGGTGTGTTTGGATGAATATGTGGATTTGTTCCTTACGTCAGATGCCATGATTCAGGACTGTGGGTCGTTTACGGCGGAGTATACTTGTACCTATAAGCCTATGCTTTTCTTGATAGCAAATCCGGGTGTCGTTCGCGATTGGAATGAATGCGGAAAGGCGATTTTGGAAAATATTTATACGTCCGAGAAAGGAAAAGAAATAGAGTCGTTTATTAAGCGAGTTGTCATCGCGGGTGATGATTACATGAAGGTTAAACGAGTTGCTTTCATAGACAGCTATTTGCGACCCGAAAATCCACAGGGAGCCTCAAGAGGTATCTATGATGACTTAATGAGGGAACTGGGGATGAAGGCTGGCGTATGAGTTCTATTCTAAAAAAATTATTTGTTTTAATTGCGCTACTGCAAATATTTGCGATTGCCGATGAAAATCGTGTTGACTTTTTGTTGGATAAACTGAAAGAACGTGGGCCCCATGATTATGCTATGATTATCGCTCATCGTGGAGATTGGCGATATGCTCCAGAAAACTCCCTTAGGGGATTTGCCAATTGCATCAAGTCGGGTTTTGATGCTATAGAAGTTGATGTCCGTATGACCAAGGATGGAGTTCTTGTTATTATGCACGACGAAACGGTGAATCGGACGACAGACGGCAAGGGCAAGGTCTCTGATTTGACATTTGAGGAAATAAAAAAACTCCATTTGAAGACGCCGACAAACTACGTCTCGGACCAGACTGTTCCTTCTTTTGAAGAAGTTCTGAATCTTGCAAAGGGGCAGATTCTAGTGTACGTGGACAAGTGGCAGGCCCATAAAGAGGCTGTCTTGGAAATGGTGCATAGGCATGGAATGGATCGGCAAATTCTACTAGCAGGGCCAGTCAACATGGAATCCGACGCTTATAAGCTGGCGATGCAATACCCAGAAGTGAATTACGTTCCGTTTCTTCCCTGCAATGGAAAAAATGATGAAGGCAAATTTTTGGAGCTGAAAAATAAAATGCAGCCCATAGGTTATTATATTGCTTTCCCTTCGGACAAGCTCTCCATATTGAAAGAGACGAAGTCGTATTCAGAATATGGCCATCGGTTGTGGGTGGATACTCTACTTGGCAAGTGCTGTAATGGAGGCCGCAATGACCAGCTTGCGCTGATGGATGCGGAATCAAGCTACGGTTGGCTTCTGGACCACGGATTTACGGTATTTTTTACGGATGATCCGCACGGTGTGGCAAAATTCTTGAAGTCTAGAAAAATGAGATAGTTGTTTGCTATCTTTTTTGGGGTAATAAGCGAAAAAGGGACATCCCATGAAAAAGAACATAGCTGTCATTTTTGCCGGTGGAACGGGAATGCGTATGAATACGGTTTCTAGGCCTAAGCAGTTTCTTGAACTGAGAGGGAAACCAATCATTGTTTATACGTTAGAACTATTTGACAACCACCCGCAGGTAGACGGTATTGTGGTGGTGTGTATCGAATCTTGGATTCCTTTTTTGCAAAAGCAATTGAATAAGTTCGAGATAAGCAAGGTTGGTGTTGTGGTTTCTGGAGGCGAAACCGGCCAGGAATCCATATACAAGGGCTTGCTTGCTGCAAGGGAAAAGTACGGTGATGAATGCAACGTCTTGATTCACGATGGCGTTCGGCCGTTGATAAAAGAGCAGACCATATCAGATTGTATTGCTCAAACCAATGAAAAGGGGAATTGCGTCACCTGTGTTCCTGCCACGGAAACTTTTATTGTGAAGCAGGCTGATGGTTCTCTGGAAATACCTTCCCGTCCGGATTCCCTAATTGCTCGGGCACCGCAGTGTTTTAAGCTTAATGATATTCTGGAAGCCCATGAGAAGGCCCGTTCAGAGGGCAGAAATGACTTTATCGATTCCTGCACCATGATGAGCCATTATGGACATAGGATCCATACTATTATTGGCCCTATGGAGAATATTAAAATTACCACGCCTACGGATTTCTTTATTTTCCGTGCTATGGTAGAAGTGCATGAAAACCAGCAAATTTTTGGGTTTTAATAATGAATAGAATTGTTGAAGAAGATGTTTCGCTTTTTGCGAAGCATTTTGAGTTGTCGAACCAGTTGACGAAATCCACATTCTTGGTGACTGGGGCAACTGGGCTTATTGGTTCGTCGTTGATTCGTTGCTTGCTGGCGTTAAATGAGCAGATAAAAGTTTATGCCCCAGTGAGGAATTTGAAAAAGGCCGAAGTTCTCTTTGATGAACGGCAAAAAGAGCATATTCATTTTATTGAATGTGATTTAGTAGAATACGACTATAGCCTGTTGGAGAAGATAGACTATATCGTGCATTGTGCGGCTCCGACCTCAAGCAAGTTTTTCGTAGAGCATCCTGTGGAAACGTTTGAAATTATCATGGACGGCACTAAGAAGATGTTGCAGTTGGCCCGCCAGAAGCAGGTTCGTGGAATGGTTTACCTGTCTTCGTTGGAAGTCTATGGTGAGTCACATGATGATTCCCTTTCGGTTAAGGAAGATTTTCAGGGGTATCTGAATCCGATGTCTGTTCGTAGCAGCTATCCTATGGCGAAAAGAGCGACGGAAAATCTATGCTGTCTGTATGCGTCGGAATACGGAGTGCCTGTGAAAATCGCTAGATTGACGCAAACATCGGGTGCGGGGATAACAAAGGATGATTCCCGGATTATAGCCCAGTTTGCAAGACTAGCTGCTCATGGGCAGGATATTGTTCTCCACACGACGGGGGAGTCGTCGAGACCCTATTGTTATGTGACGGATTCTATATCGGCTCTTCTGTACATACTGTTGAAAGGTGCTGATGGCGAAAGCTACAATGTGGCAAATGATTCGACGTACCTTTCTGCAAGAGGCATGGCCGAATTCGTGCATAACAATATTAATCCGAATAGCCAGGTGAAGGTTGAGCTTGCTGACAATATGGGGTATGCTCCGCCGACTAAGCTACGTCTCGATACGGAAAAACTGATGGCTCTTGGGTGGCGCCCACGTTATGGCCTCAAGGAAATATTTGAAAGGCTTATAGAATATTTGGGCTAATTCAGGTTGGCGTCAATCCATTCGATGCGCCGTCTTGCCCAGGATTTGAGGGAGTCCAGGGCTTCGTTGTAATCTTTATAGCTTTCTTTATAAGCCCAGAATTCGGTGTTGTCGAGCACGTTCCAGCGTTTAAACTCGTTATGGGTTGCTTTTTTGGTGATATTAGCGTAGACGTCGATTGAATCTATGAACGCCTTGAATAGGTGCTCGTTCTGCTTCCAATATTCTGCTGCCCGATTCCATATGGAATGGTCCTTGAACAGGGGGTTGTTCCAGCCGGAAGATTTTGCATGCCAGCCTTCAGCGGATAGTTTGGGCATGCCATCTTTTGAGCAACCGAATGTTTCGTCATAATCCCAAACGGGCCCCATCCTCATTATGTCGTTTTCTTGCCAGGTGAAAAAGATGCTCCGTCCGAAGCGGCCGTCGTAATTTTTCGAGAACTCAAGCAACCAGAAGTAGCGTATGTAGTCAACGATATCAACCCATTCGTCAATCTTGGCGGAATTGAAGTCCTTTCCGTAAAGAAAATCTTCCCATTGGTTCAATTGAGCCTGCAATTTGCTGGTGGTTTCGTTAGAAGGGCGCTTTGGATAACGGATTTTAAAGAGGGTGTTTTTCTTTGTGCGAATAGTTTCGCCGTTAAGATGGTAACGTGTTGTTTTTTCAAAGAGAAAAGATGAATTGTTTTGAGGTATATTTACTCTGTTTTTGGAGACCTTTATGCTCTCTGATAAAAGGTATACTCCCTGGTATTGACGGTTGAGATAAAGTTCAACAAATGTAGAGCGTGGCACATGGTTGACGCCTAGCTTTTGTGCGAGCCTAAAAATAGCGTAGTTCTTTAGAAGGGTTCTGTCGGAAAAATTGGAGATGAGGATCCATTCCTTGTCTGGTGGCATGCCTAAAAGGGCCTTTTTTTGAGCCAGTTCAATTTTTAGGGAGAATTTTGTCATGGCTTTAAAGCTAGAATTGCCGTGTCCTTTGATGGTCAGCTCTATAACTTCGCTTTCGGGAATGCTTTTACCGTACATTTGCATTCTTGCGGGAATGTCTGTCTCAGTATCCCTTAATTCATGAAAGTCGTTCGTTTCAATGACCATTCGTGGCAGGCCTGCATATGGATACTCAGAATCATCGAGAGGTAGGTATTCCGAGCTGTCAGAAGAATTACTCCAGACGCATCCCGACATAAAATAGGACAGGAAGGCTAGGAGAAAGCTTATCGTGCGGTTAGATATTGCCATCAATCCATTGAACCCTTTGTTTCATCCAGCTTTTAAGGGAATCTACGGCTTCCCTATGACTATCGTAGCTCTGGTTGAATTCCCAGAGGAATGTGGTTCCTAGTACGGGCCAACGCTTGAAGTTGTTGTCTGCCGCTTTCTCGAGGTGTTTTCTGTAATGGTCTAGTGAATCGATTGTGTTTAAGAAGATGTCCCTATGTTCTTTCCAATAGTCTGAGATTTCTTCTTTGAACTTTCCGTTTTTGAACAGGTACCTATTCCAAGCATTGGATCTAGAATACCAGTTTTGGGGACTGTAGTTCTTGTATTCTCCGTAACTTAAGTCGAAATCCCAGACAGGCCCCATTTTTATTTTGCCGTCCCGTTCCCAAGTGAAGAAAACGCTGGTCTTGAGATTGCTATCGGTGTTTTTGGAAAATTCTTCTATCCAGTAGTAGGCTGAGTAGTCCTGGATGTCCACCCAGCGGGTGGAAAGGCTGTCGAACAGAAAGTCGGTCCGCAAAAACTTTTCCCATTGGTCGGCGAAAATCTTTAGGGGCTTTTGACAGGTGTCTTCGCAATTTTTGGGGTAGTGGATTTTTAGGGGTAGATTGTTGACTGTTTTTATGACGGTGTCATTGTTGTCGTGATAGGCGTCTACTTCTACGAGGTAGTTGTTGCCGTCCTGGGGAATGCTAAGCCGAGAAGGGTTGACCTTGATGGTTTCTGTTAAAAGATAAACTCCCATGTAGGTCCTGTTTAGATACACCTCCACAAAAACGCAATTTGGCACGTAGTCCATTTGTAACTGTTTGGCCAAGTTGAATGTGGCGTAATTACGAAGCAGGGTCTTGTCGGCGTGATTTGAGATGAGCGCCCATTCCTTGTCTGCGGGCATTCCAAACATTTCCCGTTTTTCAGGAAACTTTATTTTCATACTGTATTTGCTCATGCCGATACTGGAATTGCCCCGTCCCTTTATGGTGAAATCGATTACATCGCTTTCGGGACCATTTTTCTCGTAGATTTGCATCTTAGCGGGAATCTTGGTTTCCTTGTCCCGAATTTGGGCAAAATTTTCTGTTTCGATGACTAGACGGGGAATTCCCGCATAGGGGTACTCCGAATCGTCTAAGGGTAGGTAGTCTGGAGAGTCGTCTGCTTCAACCCAAACGCAGCCGCTGAGGCATATCAGTATCCATATAATTGCGGTGAATAGGGCTTGGTGCATCGAGCTGTTTTTTGGGGGGTGGGGTTCTTGAAATTCCTGTGAAATATACATTGGTTTAAGCTGTAATAGGTCTTTTTTTTGTATTTTTTTTACAAATAGACATGGGTTTTTTATGGCTACTAAAAAAACAGAAGAGAAAGATTTATTTGAACTAGTGCAGAATTTGCTGAGAAATTGGCTTATTGTCTTGCCGTGCATCTTATTTGCTGGTGCAGTGGGTGTTTTCGTGGCAATGTGGATTCGGCCTGTTTATCAGGTGGATGCCTTGCTTCAGATAGAGACGAAAAATGCAAAGGGATCATCCATGATGGGTGATATGGCGGCTTTGTTTGCCACAACGAGCCCTGCGGAAACAGAAATAGAGCTGATAAAAAGTCGTAAGGTCCTTGGTAGCACGGTAGAATCAAAGCGTTTGCGGTATTATGCCATCCCGAAGGGTAAATGGGATCGCCTGCTTCATCGCGAAGGTAGAATGGAGCTGATGAATTTTGAGATTCCTTGGGACAGACTGTCTCTGGAAGATCGGGAAAAGCCTTGGATGGTCAGGGTGCTGGATTCTGTTGATTTTGCCCTATATGATTACAATAATCAGCGTGTTCTGGTTGGTGCGGTTGGACAGACTTACCATTTCCCTTATGCCGATGATTCGGCGTCTTTTGGTGTTTATTCCATGGATGCAAAGAAGGGCCAGCGTTTTGATGTAGGCAAATTGACGTACCTTGACGCGGTAGAGGAGTTTAGGAAAAGATTTGACGTGACGGAAAAGGGAAAACGAACAGGAGTGCTGGAGTTTTCATATCAAGATGTTTACCCGGATCGTGCGGTGGATGTGCTGAACGAGGTGGCATCCTCTTACTTGCGGCAGAATGTGGAAGAACGTAATGCCGAGGCCCAGCAGACCCTGGAATTTTTGGAAAAGCAGTTGCCAGACTTGAAAGCCCGGTTGGATTCTTCCTTGATGAACATGAATGCTTACCAGAATAGGGTCGGGTCCGTAGACGTAGCCGCTGAAACACAGATTGTACTTCAGAAAAGAATGCAATTAGAACAGAATATTCTGGAAATCCAGCAGAAAAAGCAGGAAGCTATTCGTCTGTTCCATGCGGAACACCCCACAGTCAAGACACTTGAAGATCAAGAACGGACGCTTCGTCGTGAATTGGCTGCAACATCGAGAGATGTAAAGGATTTGCCGGAAACCCAGCAAGAAGTGTTGAAGTTGACTAGTGAGGTTGAACTCAATAAGGTCCTGTATACCAACATGCTGAATAGTGTGCAGCAGTTGCGTTTGGTTTCTGCAGGTGAGGTCGGTTCTGTACGTATTGTTGACTTTGCTGAACAGACTACTAAGCCCGTGAAGCCCAAGAAGAAATTGATTCTTGCCGTATTCTTGTTTTTTGGCTTGCTGTTGGGTGCTGCTCTTGTGTCCCTCAAGGATAAACTCAGTGGTGGCGTCAAGAGTGCGACTTTCATTGAAAAGGAAACAGGCTTTACCGTTTATGCTAAGGTGCCCAAGGGCAACCCCAAGGGCACAAAGGGTACCCGTCCGCTTGCAGTGGTGGAGCCTGATGACGTGGCCGTGGAATCCCTGCGCGCCCTCCGTTCTTCTCTTGAATTTTCCATGATGGAATCTGATCAGCCGGTGATCGGCGTGAGTGGCCTTATTCCTGGTGTAGGTAAGAGCTTTATCTCTGTGAACCTGGCTGCTCTTTATGCAGGCCTTGGAAAGAAGGTACTGTTGATTGACGCAGACTTGCGTAAGGGACGCTTGCATAAGGAATTCGGTATCAAGCGCGGAAAGGGCTTCTCTCAGGTCTTGTTGCGCGAGATTGAACCGGAACAAGTGATTTCTTCCACCGAGGTGGAAAACCTGTTTGTGTTGCCCTGCGGAAATGTTCCTGCGAACCCTGCTGAATTGTTGGGCTCCAAGCATTATCTGGAATTGATTGAACAGTTCAAGCAACAGTATGACTTGATTATTATTGATACGCCGCCGATTATGCTGGTGACAGACGCTGCTCTTGCTTGCCGTGTGGCTGCCCAGATTGTGATGGTCATCGAATATAACAAGCATTCCATTGAAGCCATTCAAGATGGTATGGGGCAGATTCTCAAGGGCAACCCCAATGCCCATGCTTCTATTGTTATCAACAAGTATGAACATGGCAGCCAGGATGGTTACGGTTATAAGTACGGTAAGTACTAAGTTGCGCTTGCCAGGCGTTTTGTGCTTGGTGATATCGCTGCTTGTGTGGGCTGCTCCCGCTTTTGCGACGGAGCCGTTGAAGCCAGTTTTGCCTCCCCAGAGTGCCATTGCGGTTGGTGGTGTGGGCGAACTCCGGGACGATGTTTACAGCGCCGACCTGAAGTGGTCTGTGGAAGTGGCCCCCTGCAACTGTCTGAGCTTTTATACCGACATGTCGTATCGTTTTGTCAGCTACGAGTGGCAGGTCATGCTTCATGACCAGATTCATGAGATGGTGAACCTGCAGGTGAATGGTTTGAATGAATCCTACGTGGGCATGAAGTTTTTCCCGCTGGACTTTTTTGGTTTGAACGTAAGCTGGCGTTTTAAGCCTGGCGACGGAAGCCGTGTGGAGCGTTTCGAACGTCTGGGGATTGAACCTATGGGTGTGTACCGTTTTAGCCCGAATATGGTCCTTGGTCTTTCAGGACAGTATTACTCCTTTATTGAAGACCGTAATTACCAGCCCGGTGATGAAGTGGGGGTAAAAACTTCGTTTGTCTGGAATGCCTTTTGGGATAAGTATGCCCGGACAGGTTGGCAGGTTGGCTATGTATTCCTTTTCCGCTGGCGCATCCAGGAATCTGAAAATCACAATCTGGCAAAGGACTACCAGAAAATGGACGACCTTTATCGTGGATTCCGGATGCGGGGTGATATCGCTCGCTATGTGGGATGGTTCCCGTTTCCCTTCGGCATAGGCATGGCCTATGAGATGAATCGCGGAAACCTGTTTGGCTTTGAAACAGGCCACAAGGTGGAACTATATCTGAGAGCAGAATTTCCGTAAACTATAGGACGGTAAAGAATGCGGCAAGTTTCTTTTCTCTATCTACTCGGGTGCATTCTTTTCTTGCTCGCTCCCGCTTTCGCCTACTTGCCAGGCGAGTCCGGCTTTGTGTCCTTGGAAGGAGATCACGGGCTGTTTGGCAACCCGGCTGGGCTTAGGGCTCTTGATTCCTGGGGAACTTTGCTAGACTACCAGTACGATGATGAGATTTCTAGGTTCCGCGTTGGTGGAAATCTGGATCATCTGGGTGCAAGCTTTGAGTATCGCTATGCGGACCAGGGCCTGGATGAATCCCGCTGGCACCTGACCTATTCCACCGACCTGCTTCGGCGCTACTTTTTCTGGGGCAGTCGCCTGACGGCTTTCCGTAGCGCCGCCTTCGGGGGTACGGAATGGTCCTACACCCAGGGCGTGATGCTTCGGCCTTTCAGGTTCATCTCTTTGGCCTACTCCTGTGAGAATCTGCTATATGCAGGGCCCACCTCTATGGACCGCATTCACAATGCAGGCGCCACCCTTCGGCTCGGGCGGAATCTGAGTGTGAGCTATGACGTGGAGGATTGGGAAGAACACCGCCTGCTTTTCGAGCTGGAGCTGTATGGCACTCGTTATGGCTTTAAGATGCCTATCTATGGTGACGATGACGAATACACTCTCACCATGTCTATGTCTTTCGGCGGGTACAACAACCTGGCTGTGAAATTCTACGACGATTACCTGCCTAAGGGGGTGACCTGGGGTTACCACGCCGCCCGCAACCCAAACGCTTCCATGTTCGCCCAGATTGTCCGCGTGCCATTGGACATGGAAGTTTCCGAAGTGGAAGGGCCCCTCTCCTTTATACGGCCTCAGTCCATCGGCATTATGAAGGTGCGGACCCTGTTCGAGCATCTGCTTCGTGACCCCTCGGCAAGTATTGTGATGCTGGACTTTTCGGGCTACAAGGGCAACGTGGGAATCTCCAACGAGATTAACCGGGGTGTCATGAAGCTGAAGGCCCGCGGAGCGAAGGTTATTGCCTACATGGACGACGTACGTCTCTCTGTGTTGCTGGCGGCGGCTTCGGTGGACCGGATTGTGGTGGAGCCGTCGGCTCATTTTTCTTGGCGGGGCATCGGTGGCAACACGCTGTACTACAAGGGCTTGCTGGACAAGCTGGGCGTGAAGGTGGAATTCTTGCGGCACGGCGCCTACAAGTCGGCGGCAGAGCCCTACATCGCAGACTCCATGTCGGTGGAGGCTCGGGAGAACCGGCTTGAACTTTTCAATGATTTCTGGAAGATGATGAATGCCTATGTGGCGACCCGCATGGCTTTCCGTAAGCATGTTCCGGTGGAGCAGACGGCATCTACGCTGGATTCCCTGGCGAAGGTTCCGGTGGTAAGCGCCAAGGCCGCGCTGCAGGCGGGTGTCATCGATTCCATCCTTTACATTGATCAGGTGCCGTCTTATGCGCTCAAGACTTTCTTTGGTCTAGAGGCGCCTTACGCAGGTTATGTCACTTGGAAACCCACCGACCGCAAAATCTTTAACGAAAGCTGGTCGCACCGTGCCCGCATAGGCCTGTTGAATATCGACGGCTCTATTGACGGCTCCATGGAAAAGGAAGTCTCGGGAATCCTGCGCCGTTTGGCGGGTGGGGGAGTGTCTGCCTTGGTGGTGCGTATCTCTTCGCCGGGTGGTTCTGCCATCGCCTCTGACAAGATTTGGGCCGCCCTCAAAAACCTGCGTAAGCAGGGGCTGCCTATCGTGGCGAGCATCGGGAACATGGGCGCCTCTGGAGCCTACTACATTGCCTGTGGCGCCGACAAGATTGTGGCGGAACCCTTTGCCTTTGTAGGGAGCATCGGTATTTACGGCGGCAAGGTGGATGCTTCCGGCTTGCTTTCCAAGCTTGGGCTGAAAGCGGAGACCGTAAAGACTCACGATCACGCTGACGCCGAGACTTATACAAGGCCCTGGACCGACGAGGAGAAGCAGGCCCTGCAAGACTACATGGACGAATTCTACGACCGCTTTGTGGGAGTGGTGTCCGAGGCCACCGGCGTAGACAAGACGAAGATTGACAGCGAATACGGCGGTGGCCGGGTCTTTGTGGGCTGGAAGGCTTTGGAGGCAGGGCTGGTTCACAAGGTGGGTGGTCTGGACGTTGCCATTGCCGAGGCCAAGGCCCTTGCCGACATTGGAGAGTCTACCGACGTGGAACTGGTACAGCTTTCTGCTGGTAAATCCTTCTTGGTACCGGTTCCTAGCTCCAAGATGCTTATGGACTTTATGAAAGAGGCGGAACGCACCCAGTTCTTTGCCATTGAACCAGACCTGTTGAACTTTGAACCTTGATTTTTCGACTTTAACAAATACTCATTGAAGTGCATGGATCCCCTCCCTCGTTTCATTCGGTCGAGGATGACGATAAAAGTGAGGATGACTCCCTTATAATTATGAATTAGAAATGTCATTCTCCGAAGGAGAATCCATACATTTTATATTTTCTTTATTACGCAATGTATGGATCCCGTCGGGGTTTCACCCCTCCAGGATGACGTGGGAAACAAGTTTTTATGCTCGCTATAATTATCACTGTTCTTTGCTGCCTGTTCTTTTCTGCCTTCTGTTCGGTGACGGAGGCGTCGTTTTACAGCGTGCCCCCTAGCACGGTGGAATCGTTGCAGCGCCGCAAGGCCTTTACCGGCAGGTACCTGACCCATGTAAAGGAGAACATTGACCGCTATATCGCCTCGGTGCTGGTGGTGAACACCATCGCGAACACTATCGGAGCCTCTCTGGCCACGGCCCTTGCCGTGCGGCGCCTGCCTGAATCGGGGCAGTTCGCGCTCCCCATTGCCCTTACCGTCCTTATTTTGCTCTTTGGCGAAATCACTCCCAAGACTCTGGGCGTAAAGCAAGCCAAGGTGATGGCCCCTATTGTAGCGGTGCCGTTCTATTATATCACCAAACTCTTAAGTTGGACTGGAATCATCTGGCTTTGCCTCACCCTCACCAAGCACTGGACTCACGAAGACGAAGAGAAGAAGGAGGTGAGCATTGAGGACATCAACAGTCTGGTGAGCCTCGGCTTACGTGAAGAGGTTATCGATAAGCACCAGGCTGCCGTCATCAAGAACATTCTGGCCCTGAAATCCGTGGTAGCCCGCAAGGTGATGACGCCCAGACATGTGGTGTTCAGTCTGCCTGCCGACAAGACCATCGGGGAGACCCTGGACGAACGGGGCAACTGGCCCTTTTCCAGGATTCCGCTTTATGGTGAAAAGAAGGACGAATGGATTGGCATCGTGCTCCGCCGGGACGCCTACAACTACTTGGCCGAAGGTAAGCGCGATATCAAGCTCCGTAAGCTGATGCGCCCCTTGCAGCTGATCCCCGACAGCGTGACTCTTGAAAAGTTACTGCTCCGGTTCTTGAAACAGCGGGGCCACATGGTGGGCGTGGTGGACGAGTTCGGCGCCATCGCGGGAATTGTTTCCCTAGAAGATGTGCTGGAAGAAATCCTCGGCCGCGAGATTGTGGACGAGTACGACGAGTCCGTGAACCTGCAGGAGACCGCCCGACGTAGATCCAAGGCCCTGGCCTTTATGCGCAAAGCCGCCTCCGAACGAAAGTGACAGTCTGCACGTCATCCTCGACCAACGGGAGGGGATCCAGGCCGGCGTGGCGTTATGATAAGGACCAAAACAATGTATCAATTAGTACAATTAGTATAATTGATAGAATGAAAAAGCCCTATATTGGAATCATCTAACTAGAGGATTTACATGAAGACCATTACGGTAAACCCCAAGTCCGTTACCCGCAAGTGGAAGCTTGTGGATGCAGCGGGCAAGCCTATGGGTCGCGTCGCAAGCGAAGTTGCCCGCCTCCTCATGGGTAAGCACAAGGCCATCTATTCCCCCAACGTCGATACCGGCGATTTCGTGGTTGTCATCAACGCTGAAAAGGTTGCTGTCACTGGCAACAAGAACCTTCAGAAGCAGTACTTCCACCACACCGGTCACATCGCTGGCGAACGCTGGATCAACTTTGCCGACCTTCTGGCAAAGAACCCCACCGCTCCGCTGGAAGCTGCCATTTGGGGCATGCTCCCTCACAGCGCTCTGGGCCACAAGATGGTCAAGAAACTCAAAATCTATGCCGGCGCTGAACATCCGCACGCGGCACAAAACCCCGAAGTCGTTGACTTCTAATCTTTAGAACGGAGGATACCTCTATCGCTACCGCAAAGAACAAGAAGATCTACCGTGGCACGGGCCGCCGCAAGAACGCCATCGCCGCTGTGATCCTGAAGCCGGGTTCCGGCAAGCGCACTATCAATGGTCGTGATTTCAAGGATTACTTCCATTCCGAAGTGCAGAACATGATCGCCAACCTCCCGTTCGCCATCCTCGGCAATGCCGAAGAATGGGACGTGGAAGTCACCGCCCGTGGCGGTGGAATCGCCGGTCAGATGGGTGCTGTCCGTCTGGGCATCGCTCGCGCCCTCGTCGCTAACAACGCCGAAGACAAGCCTGCCCTCAAGAAGGAAGGCCTCATGACTCGCGACTCTCGTGCTGTTGAACGTAAGAAGTTCGGCCGCAAGAAGGCTCGTAAGCACTTCCAGTTCAGCAAGCGCTAATCTGCGAAACTGCTATTACGGAAAGCCCTGGCAAATGCTGGGGCTTTTCTGTTTTTGAGGCTAGACGCAATGTGCAGGTTTTTCTAAATTATAGCCCGCTTTGGCAATTTCGCCAAGGTAAAACCAATCACCGGTTTGCGAGAGTCGCTTCGGTGGCATTGGTCCGGCCCCCGTGGTTGGCCCCATGCTTTGCGGCTTATTTGCAGTCCGGGTAGTAACAACCGAAAGGAATACATTATGGCAAATCTGCCTTCTGTTGAAGACCTGCTTGCTGCAGGCTCCCACTTTGGTCACCAGACTCAGCGCTGGAACCCGAAAATGAAACCCTACATCTTGGCTGAAAAGAACGGCATCTACGTTCTCAACCTGTCCAAGACCCGCGAACTTCTGGAAGAAGCCGGCAAGGCCGCTGCCAAGATCTCTGAATCTGGCAAGACCGTGCTGTTCGTCGGTACCAAGCCCACTGCCCGTCAGTGCGTGCTGGATGCTGCTGCTACTTGTAACCAGTTCTCCGTCACCAACCGCTGGCTCGGCGGCATGCTCACCAACTTCCAGACGGTGCGCAAGTCCATCAAGAAGATCGACAAGATCGACGCCATGGAACAGGACGGAACCTTCCAGGCTCTCTCCAAGAAGGAAGTGCTCGACAAGAACCGTGAACGTGAAAAGCTGCTGGGCGTGTTCGGCGGCATCCGTGAAATGGTGAACCTTCCTGGCCTCGTGGTCGTGACCGACCTCCAGCACGAAAAGATCGCTGTGGCCGAAGCCCGTCGTCTGCACATTCCTATCATCGGCATCTGCGACACTAACGTGGACCCGACCCTCGTGGATTACCCGATTCCGGCCAACGACGACGCCGTGAAGTCCCTGAAGCTCATCGTGGACTACATCGCCGCCAACGTTGCCAAGCGTACCACCGACAAGAAGGTGGAAAAGGAAGAAGTCAAGAAGTTCGATAACGGCGAGGAAGAAAAGTAATATGCAGATTACCGCTTCTCTCGTAAACGAACTCCGCCAGAAGACTGGCGTGGGCATGATGCAGTGCAAGAAGGCCCTTACCGAAACTGACGGCGACATGGACAAGGCCGTGGAACTCCTGCGTAAGCAGGGTGCCGCTGTTGCTGCCAAGCGCGCCGACAAGGCTGCCAAGGAAGGCCGCGTCTACCTCGTGGAGACCGCCGACAAGGCTGCCGCTTTCGAACTCTCTTGCGAAACTGAACCCGTGTCCAACAACGACGACTTCGTGGCTCTCGCGGGCATGGCCGTGAAGGCTGTGGAAACTCAGGCTATCTCCTCTGTGGATGACCTGAAGAACGCTGTCGTGGATGGCAAGAAGATCAACGATGTGCTCCAGGACGTGCTCGTCAAGATCCAGGAAAACATTGACTTCCGCAAGTTCGCTGAAATCAAGAAGGTCGCTAACTCCGTGTTTGGCGTTTACAGCCACATGAAGGGCAAGATCGGCGTGATTACCGAACTTGCTTTCGAAGGTACCGCTTCTGACGAAGCCGCTCTCAAGCAGGCTGCAAAGGATATCGCTATGCAGGCCGCCGCATTTGCTCCGGTGGCCCTGAACGACGCCTCTGTTCCGGCTGAAACCATCGAAAAGGAAAAGGAAATTGCCAAGGCTCAGATCGAAGCTTCTGGCAAGCAGACCAAGCCCGAGTTCATGCAGCGCCAGATTGATGGTCGCGTGGCCAAGGTCCTCAAGGAAATCGTTCTTGAAGACCAGGAATTCTTCATGTCTGAAAAGAACCCGAAGAAGCTCTCTGTCAAGGACTACCTCCAGGAAGTCGTTGCCAAGCAGCTCGGTCTTTCCAGCCTGAAGGTCGTGAACTTCATCCGCTTCGAACGCGGTAACTAAGAGCTTGTCATTGCGACCCTGAACTTGTTTCAGGGGAAGCAATCTCTAGCAATAATTAATTTGGTCGTCCCCCTGGGGCGGCCATTTTTTTTAATATTCCTCAAGGAAAGAGGTGAAAGTCTATGCTGAAAAAATTTTTTTCTATTGGCGTGATGGCTCTGTTGTTTGTCGCCTGTGACGACTCGTCCAGTGCGAATTCCTCTGAAAAGGAAGACACCAAGGATACGGAATTACCCAGGGATTCGGTGTCTGCAAAGGATTTGACAGTGGCCAGGGATACGACGACGGCTAGGGATACTGCTTCGTCTACGGGCGTGCCGGAGAAAAAGGAATCCGTTCTGCCGGTAGACCCGAAGGAAGCGAAGGACACTGCTTCTGCAAAGTACGAGCCTGTGAAAAAGGACTCGGCTATGGTGGTGGATTCGTTGAAAAAGGTGGACACGAGTACTGTGGTCGTTCCTTTGTGCGGTGGTAGGGAATATGATACTGCAAAGGAATCTTGCTATAGCGATGTCATTGTTCCCTCTAATCCGTCTTCTGCCAAGGACTGCGCGGATATTCCCGAGTATCCATATTTTGATTCTGAGGCAAAGAAGTGCATAGCGACAGATCCGAATATGCAGCCTTGCCCCGATGGGGCGGCGGATCCGCAGAATTTGCCAGTTTTGATGACGCCTGTAGATCCTGTTGTTCCGGCGGATTCTGTTATGGCGAGGGATACTGTTATATTGGTAAATCCTGAATCGCCTGAGGATTCTGTCTTGCCGTATAATCCCGGTTCGGACTCCGTCATAGTGGTGGTTCCCGCCAATGGATGTACTGCAGGAACGTATTTTGATTCGGGCTTGTCCAGTTGCGTGAGCTGTCCTGCGGGGACGTATTCTGGTGCAGGCGCATCTAGCTGTACGAAGTGTTCCATGGGGACATATTCCGGTGCAGGTGCATCTACTTGTACGCAGTGCCCCGTGGGAACGTATTCCAATACAATTGGCGCTACATCGCAATCTGCATGTATAGCTTGTTCTGCGGGAACGTATTCTGGAGTGGGTGCAGTTAGTTGTATGAGCTGTTCCGCCGGAACGTACCAGAGTTCAATAGGAAAAGGTTCATGCATTTCGTGTTCCGCTGGGACGTATCAAGATATGAGTGGTCAGGTTTCGTGCAAAGCGTGTCCTACCGGATATTATTCAACAGAAGGCTCGATCACTTGCAATTCTTGTACTGCTGGCTATTACCGAAATGCTTCGACTTGTATGATGTGCCCGCAGGGGATGTATAAGAGTAGTATTGGTACGCAAGTATGTACAACTTGCCCTGCGGGGACATATTCTGCGGCAACAGGTGCGACGTCATCATCTACGTGTAAATCGTGCCCTGCAGGATATGTGTGTCCTGTAGGCAGTTCCTGCTACGAAGTTTGCCCTGCTGGTTCCTACTGCCCAGAAGGGAGTAAAAGTGCCATAAAGTGCCCGGCAGGAACCTATTCTTCCAGCGGCAGGGCCAAATGCACGGCATGTCCGGTGGGATATACTTCCGAAGAGGGTAGTGCTCGTTGCACCGCCAAATCTGCAGCGCAGTAAAGTTTTATAGGGATGAAAATATGAAAAAGATTCAAAGGATTTTGGCATCGGCCCTTGTTTGCACATCGGCAGTAATCATGGCGTGCTCTAATAACGATGGTTCCAGGTCTTCGGAAGAAAAACAGCCGGTAGGTAACCTCTCCGAAAAGATCCTGGGCAAGTGGATTCACGCTGAAACGGATGGTGCTCCCGTGCTCACAAACCAGAAGTCTGTGCATACCTTTGTGCTGGAGGATTCTACCATAAAAGCCTACAACAGCTTGGCCATGAATGATGTGGGTGCCTGGTGGGAATTCCGCAAGCAGATGGACGTGACCATAGACGGCAACAAGGTGATCGTGAAGGGTAAGTACGATAACGGCAAGTCGGTGATTACCGAGATGACGGTTTCTTCTGCTACTGGCAAGGAGATTCTGCTTGACGCCAAGACAACGTTGTTCAATGACGGCGAGGCCTATGCGGTTATCGGTCCCCGTTCCGAGAAATATGTTCTAGTCGAAAAGGATTACAGTCAGGAAATCCTTGGCACTTGGGAAGGCCACATTACCAGCGATCAGTCTGCCTTCGATGACAGCAAGATGCATCGTTGGGAATACAAGAACGATGGCACCTATCTCTATTTGGGTCTCGATGAAGATGGTGAATGGCAGGCCGATGTCAATTCCAGGGGAGAGTACTTTGTTGACGGGAACCTGCTCTGCACACGCTGGAAGAATGTGGGGGATACCACGGAACACCGTGAATGGTGGGAAATCGCCTCTATCAATAACGGGGTGATGGAATGGACCGCCCTTCGCCGAAATGACCAGAATTCCGATTACACGGCGACCTTCAGCATGCGCCGCATCCAGGAACCTTAGGGTAAATTTTTAAATTAGCAGTACTATGTCAAAATTCAAACGTATTCTTCTCAAACTCAGTGGCGAAGCCCTTGCTGGCGAAAAGGGCCACGGTATCGACAATGTCATTCTCTCTGACATGGCGTCTGAAATTGCATCTATCGTCAAGCAGGGCGTGCAGGTGGCGCTGGTTATCGGTGGCGGTAACCTTGTCCGCGGAATTTCCGCTTCGGCCGGTGGTATGAACCGCGCTCAGGGCGATGCCATGGGCATGCTAGGTACTGTGATGAACGGCCTTGCCATGCAAGACGCACTCGATAAGCAGGGTGTCGATTCTGTGGTGATGTCCGCTATCCGCATGGAACCGGTCTGTGAATTCTTCGACCGCCGCAAGGCCTTGAAGCTTTTGTCCGCTGGCTCCGTAGTTATCTTCTCTGCCGGTACAGGCAATCCCTTCTTTACCACGGACAGTTGCGCTGCGCTACGCGCTATCGAAAGTGAATGCGATGTGATCATGAAGGCCACCAAGGTAGACGGCATCTACACTGCCGACCCGGTAAAGGACCCGACGGCTACTCGCTTTGATGACATCAGCTACAAGGAAGTGATTTCCCGCGGCCTCAAGGTGATGGACACCGCAGCTGTGGCCCTGTGCATGGAAAACAACATGCCTATCTTCGTGTTCAAGATGGAAAAGGGCAACCTGACCCGCGCCGCTATCGAAGGCGACCTCGGCACACTGGTCCACTGCTAGGCTTTTTACTTATATTTGAATCTAATACCAGTAACCTGTAACCTAGAATCTAATTATGGCAGAATATACCGAAAAAATGGACAAGGCCATCGAGGCCACCGAACGTGAATTTTCCAAGATCCGCGCTGGCCAGGCTAGCCCCGCTATCCTGAACGATGTGCGTATCGACTACTACGGCACGCCCACCCCGATTTCTCAGGTGGCAAAGATTTCTGTGCCCGAGCCTCGTATGCTGCTGGTGACCCCCTGGGAAAAGCAGCTGGTGGACACCATCGACAAGGCTATCCTTGCAGCCAACATCGGCGTGAC